>DATFJH010000082.1:0-7751 GCA_035269265.1 Candidatus Absconditabacterales bacterium | reverse complement strand
GATTTTATTTCAAAATTATCATATCAAGTAAAATACTGAGCAATTTCTTTCCACACATTTTTAAATTGTTTATATTTATAATTTTCCATAATCAATTTTATATTTACTCACTTCTCCAATAATTCCTTAAATTTATATTTTAATTCTTTTTTAGTAAAATCATAAGTTTGTAGCCTTAAAGATTGTTCAATATTGGAAATGCTCTCATAAAAAGCTAATCGACTATTATCAGGAGAAATGTATAAGTCTCAAGTGACATTTTCTATATTTTTTAACTTTTCTTCAACTTGTTTGTGAGAACTTTTCTCTTTTCAAAAATCAAAAGAAATTTCTCCTGTAAAAACACCAATTATAAACAAACAAATAGCAAATATTAACAATATTTTTTGAAAAGAAATTTTTCTCATACAAAATTTGACAAATTATAAATTTTATAATATAATAGTTTATTATTTATATATTTAAAAGAAATATAAATGCAATTAAATCAAAAAATTGATAACAATGAAGTAAATGAACAATTATCAGACAAAGAAAAATTACAAAAAGTACAAGGTTTTGTTGATGAAATGAGATATCTTTGAGCAACAAACTTAAACAAAACCATAACTGAATGAGAATACACACTTAGAATGGATTCTATAGTTGATGATTGATGATCAAATATAAATATTTCTTTAGAACAAAAATGAAAGGAGGTTTTTGTATTTACTTTAAAAGAAACAAGTTATTTAGAAGAATGAAAAACACGAACCACATGAGTTACAACAAAAATAAATTGAAAAATAATGTCATATAGTGGAAATATTCTTAATAATAAATGATTATATAATAATTTTGATCTACTAGAATCTGCTAAAGAAAAACAAGAAATAATAAAAGAAATGATAGAAAAAGATAATGAATATAAAAATACAAAATATAAATTAAATTTTCTAGAAGAAGAAATAAAATAAATTTTTTATTACTCAGAAAAAAGTAAAATATGGTATTCAGCGAAAATTTAAATCAAAATAAAGAAATAGATATAGATATAGATATTAAATCATTTACAAATGAATTAAATTTTCTAAAAAAAGAAACACAAACAAACTCAATAAATCATAAAGAAAAGTTGAAAGACAAAATAAATTCAAAAGAAGAATTTAAAGATTTTTTATTAGAAAAATGACTTAATGAATTTGATAGATCATTACCATTTGGTAGATATTTAAGAGTATTAAGATACGAAGATACAATAAAAAAACATGCAAAAACTTACTGAATTCCATATGAAAATGTTTTTGTACTAACCATGATAGAATCACAATGAAACCCAGCATCTATAAATGAGAATGATGGTTGAGCAGGAATCGTTCACTTTCAACCAGATGTAGCAAGAGAATACTGATTAAAAGTATTTACAGATAATGAAAAATACAAGAAACGATCTTTTAAAAGACTAAAGAAAAAAGGACGAACAAAAGAAGAAATTTATACTAAACACGCAAAAATACTAAAATGAATACTAAATGATTCAGAAAAATGAATGCCAGAATTAGAAAAAATAGATGAAAGATTCAATTATGACAAATGTTTTGAAGCAACTTGCAAATATTTGAAAAAAATAAAAAATCATTATGTAGAGGGTAGCTATGAAAGCGCCACTTCTGATAAATCTCGAAATGAATACAAAACAAATGAAACAAATTTCAAATGGATGTTAGCATTAAATTGATTTAACAAATGACCCTCAAGATTTACAGTAAATTTTGAAAATGGAAGTCATATGACAAACATAAGAAATAACAAAGAGTATATGGAAAATTATGAAGAAAGGTTAGAAAAATTATTAAAACAATGATTAACATGAGATGAAATTTTAGAAAAATTAGAATTCCCTTTTAAAAAAACAAAAATAAAAGATCCTGAGAATTTACGAACCTACTATAAATATGAATGACCAAGTACAAATAAAGACACAATATCTCAAGTATTTGACAAACGAGATAAAAAACACAATAACAATAAATATAAAAATACTGGTGAGTTAAATGTACTAAAAATAAAAGGCTGATGAATTATAATAAAAGCTAAATCTGAAAATATGAAAACAACAGAAAGCAAAGAAATAACAAAAAACAAAGAAACACCAAAAGATAAATGACCATTTAAATATTTAAATAAAAGTAAAGATCAAAAATATAATGTATATTCATATACCATACAAAGTTGATGAAATTACTGATGAGTATTAAATCAATTTCAAAAAAACTGATGAAAAATAATTAGCACTAAAGTAACAAATGAAAAATGAGAAGAATATAATAAAACAAAAAACTTTTGAAAATGAACAAAAGTTTATATAAAAGAAATTATTAACTAATATAACCCAACTACAAACTCTCATTTTACTGGGAGTTTTTTTTCTTTCACTAAATCTAAAACTTCCTCCAAACTTCCATTCACAATTTGTTCAAACTTCTTGCTAATTTCTCTACTTACAGAAATTTTTCACTCAAATCAAAGCTCACGTAACTCTTTCAAAAGTTTTTCAAATCTGTGTACAGACTCATAAAAGAAAACTGGCATTTTTTTAGCCCCTCTTAGGAGGGGGGAATCTAAAGGGGGGTTTATTATTTCCTTCAACATAGTCTGTCTTCATTTTTTTTGAGGTATAAATCATAAATATACAAAATTACTTGTATCAAATCATGAAGCAACCACAGCTGGCACCAAAGCATTTGCTCCAGGCAATACTGTATATTCTATTTTATTTTTATTACACAATTGTATCAAACTTTTACCAGGATCAGACAAACCAGGAGTTCCAGCCTCAGAAACTAGTCACACATCATTATCGGACAATAAATTTAGATAATGATTCATTTTTCATTGATTAGTAAAACTAGTCAAAGAATAAAATTCTTTAGCAGAGTAGTCTATTTCATACATTGAAAGTAATTTCTTTAAAGTTCTAGTATCTTCACACACAAAAATATTCAATTCTTTAAACAATCTCATAGCTCTCAAAGTAATATCTTCTCTATTTCCTATCGGAGTAGGAATAATATACAACATTTTTTATATTTGATTTTATAAAATAATTTATTATAAATTCTACCACAGCTGGTAAGTGTACCTTTTAAAGGTTCAACGACACCAGTCGGACAACAACTTCCTGCAGGTCTACCTCCAGGATTTCTGACCGCAAGGTTGCAGAAACGTAAGGTTTTGAAGCTGGCAAGTTTATTTGTCAGCTTTTTTCTAATCAAAAATAACCAAAATTCAAATACAAAAAGATTGAATTTAGAATAATAATTTGTATGATGTGTACCATAATAATAAAAAACAAAAATATGGGACACATTACTGAAAAAAGAAAACAGCTGAAGTCAAACTTTGAATACACTTTAGCAAAAAAAACCATTAAAAAACATTCTTTAATTTCACTAAAACAACAAACAAAAGTTTTAGTTGAAATGGATGAAGATTTTAAACCATTTCTCACAAAATTCACCACACAAATAAATGGTATGAAAAATGGTGAATTAAATGAAGAAAGAAGAGAAAAAATTAAAAATTTGGTAACTAAACACTTAAACACTACTTCTGAGTAGTGTTTTTTTTATATATAAATATAAAAATATGTTTAAATATTATATAACAAAATTCATAACAAAACCAACCAAACAAACACAATCCCCCAAAAGTAATACAAAAATTTAGATTTAATTGTCTTGTGGCGAAACATTTGCATTCACAATATCGCACCCACAAATCATCACAAAATTACAAATATTAACAATTTTTTTTCACTAATTCTTCGTTTTTTCTTTCTCGCACTTCTCTTATCAATTCATCGAATCACAAAAGTAATTAAATTAATCAATAATAAGTATCACAATATATATATTCGCATAAATTTGTTCTTTAAAAATAAAATAAACATTTATGATATGTAGGGGCAATTAATAATCGCCCATATTTATATTAATACATACGGGAAGATATTTACCCCGTCAGAATTGCGGGGATATCTTCCCCACAAAAAAAAACATAAACCTATTTCAATTCCCTTTTAATCTTTTCCAACAATTGCATTGCCTGTAGAGGAGTCATATTATTTATATCAAAACTCTTGATCAAATTTTTTATTTTATCAAATTTTGGATCAGTCTTTTCTACAAATTTAGTAGTTTTAAATAATTCAGTAACCTGTCATTGTGAGGAGCTAGCGACGTGGCAATCTAACTTATCATTTTCTAAACCTTCTAAATTATCTTTTGCTCTTTCAATGATTATATCAGGTACTCATGCTAATTTAGCCACATCCAAACCATAACTTTTATTAGCTCATCATTTTGTTATTTTTTTCATAAATACTACGTCTTTATCTGTCTCATATACACTAACAGAGTAGTTTTTTATTCAACTATAATAATTTTCAAGTTCTATTAATTCATGATAATGAGTAGCAATAAGTGTTTTTGCCTTTATTTTACTTGTTACATATTCCAATATTGCTTTTGTTAAAGCTAATCAATCATAAGTAGACGTTCATCTACCCAATTCATCAAATATTATAAAACTATCTTTTGTAGCGTTGTTTAAAATATTTGCCACTTCGACCATTTCTGTCATAAAAGTAGATTGATTTTTAGCTATAATATCACCACTTCAAATCCTAGCAAAAATTCAATCAAACAAAGGAATCTTTGCTTTATCTGCAGGAACATATAATCCACAGTGAGCCATCAAAACTATCAAAGCATTTTGTCTTAGAAAAGTTGATTTTCATCCCATATTTGGACCAGTCACTATATGCACAAATCCATTTTGTAATTGTGAATTGTTAATTGATAATTGTGAATTATCTCAAACATTATCCATCATCAATTCACCATTATCCATTATTAAGTTATTCGGTATAAATTGTTGATCTTCTTCCAAAAATTTTTCTATCACCAAATGTCTTCCATTTTTAATTTCCAACTCTCAATTATCTATAAATTCTGGTTTATTCAAAGAATTTTCATGAGCAAAAATAGAATGAGATACATACAAATCAAACCAAGCTATGTAATTAGCAAATTCATTTAAATCAACAACCATAGTTGATATTGTATTTTTAAGTTTTTCTAACAAAGCAAATTCATGACTAACCAAAGCTTCTTTAGCTTCAAGAATTTTTCCTTGAACTTTATCCAAATATTTAGAAGTATATCTTTGTGCTCATTTCAATGTATTTCTTCTAATAATATCAAATTTATCTTTTTGTTCAGAAGAAATAGATGCTAAATTAGTCTCAAAAACTTCAACATCCTTGTTTGTAATTTCAATAAAATATCATTGATTTATCACATATTTCAATTTTACATTAGCAACTCATGACAATTTAACCAATTCTTGCTGATATTTCATCAATAATTCATCACTGTTATAAGCTATTTTTCTTAATTCGTCTATATCAGAATCTATTCAATCAGATATAAAATCTATATCATCTTTTACAAGTTCATCTTCTTTTAATGTTTCATTTAATTTATTATATAATAAATTGATTTTATCTTTACAATTGTCAGACAAACCAAGTCTTTGTAATTCAGATAACAAATCTTTATTTTCAAAAAATAATTTTAATATAGATCTTAATTTTATAAAGGTAGAAGGAACTAACCTTTTATAAAGTATACTAGTCAGTATTTTTTGCAAATCTAATAAACCTGAAAGTAAATTAAAAAATTTTTTTGTATTTTCAAAATTATTTATATAATATTCTATATTATTTACTCTTTTTTCTAATTCTTTTTTATTTTTTATTGGATTTAAAAATAAAGAACGCAAAAGTCTTGCTCAAGCAGTAGTTTTTGTATTATCTAAAACTCATATCAAACTATATTTTTCATTGTTTTCATAACTACTAGCAAATACTTCTAGATTTTTCAAAGTAATATTGTCTATCAAGACACGACCGTTAGTAGAATGTAAAGATACACTTACTATATTGTGTAAATATGTTTTTTGAGTATTTTCCAAATATTTTAGCAACAAAGAGAAAGCATCTAATTTACCAGTTTCCAAAGCTTGACCAAAACTAGACAAGGTTTGTATTTTACACTGCTCCAAAATATATTTATCAGGATCTACAGGCGCATCAGAAATAGAAACCAAAGCATCAGAAAAATCTCTTATATTTTTTTCAATTTCAGTTTTATTTGGAAAATCTACATCAAAAATAATTTCCGTAGGATTTAGACTCAAAACAAAAGTTTGCATATCTTTCAATTCAGAAAAGCTTTTTGTGTAATATTCTCAAATAGTAAAATCTCACCAAGCTATATGATAATTATTTCAATTTTTATATTGTCCAAAAGTTAAAGAAACTATATATGAAAAATTTTTATCAGATTCTTTGATATAAGTACCTGGAGTAATTACAGAAACAACTTCTCTTTCTACTATTTTTCAAGGAATAGGTTGAGTTGTTTGTTCTGCAATAGCTATTTTATATCCAGATTGAATAAGTTTTGGTATATACTTATCTACACTATGATGAGGTATACCAGCCATAGGTATTGGATTTTCACTATTTTTATTTTTTGAAGTCAAAACTAAATCTAGCACCTTACTCACAAGTTTCGCATCTTCAAAAAAAACCTCATAAAAATCTCACAAACGAAAAAACAATATACAATCTTCATGTTGTTTTTTTAAATCAATATATTGTTGCATAGCAGGAGTATACTTAATCATCAAATCAGAATATATAATTTTAAATTTAAATTAATAAAAAAACTTTACTTTTTCAAAGAAATAATTCAATCAATATTTTAAAAAATAAAAAAAGGCGAAGTAAAAAAAATCGCCTTTAATATAGTTTTTTTATTCAAGAACGATTAATTCGCCCTTGATTTTAATAACCTGTTCTGGATTTCTTGGAACCCATAGAACAGTATCACCAGATTTCCAATCAGCATATTCAATACCAATGGATTTTCTTGGAGAAAAGATCTCATCATAGATTAATTCTCCATTTTCCGGACGGTATTCACAATACCATATCTTAAGTCCATCTTTTGAAGTATATTTCATACCCTGATAGGGGACTTGATATTTACCATCATTATACTCTCCAATAGAAAGTACAGGATAAGATTTATCCGGAGATTTAATTTCTTCAATTTCTTGTTTTTCACATGACTGAAATGTAAATCCAGCCAAAATCAATAAAATAAATAAATTCTTCATAGTTTTTCTTTTTGTTTCTAATATTATAACAATAATATATTATAAGTCAATACTATTTATGTATTTATTATTTCTGTTTTTACACAAAATAAAAACAAAAAAACTTCTATATATTTTAGATAAAAAAGCAAAACAAAAAAAATATAAAATAAGATCAAAATTTTTGCAAAAAAAACAATTTTAATTATAATTATTTATGAATTATGAATTATCAATTTTTAGATTTTCAATCTTAATTAATTAATATGTGAGAACTAACAAAATCAATACTAGAAATAGATGATATCAAAAACATAAAACCAAATTTTGATGAAATTAAAATTTTAAAAAGAGATGTTTGCGAAAAAACACAAACAATAATTTTTGATAAAGAGTGAAACACATTAAAAATTCTTACTACAAATAATTTTCCAGAAGAGCTTAAAAAAATTATAGAAATGTTAGAAAATAAATGATTAAACACAAACATTTCTTATACTTCTAAAGAATGATTTGATGAAGCAATGAAACGATACGAAGAG
>DATFJH010000081.1:0-6024 GCA_035269265.1 Candidatus Absconditabacterales bacterium | reverse complement strand
ATTAAAAAGTGGTTAAAAATTTGCCCTAAAGGATAATAACACTGAGTATTTCAAAATCACATAAAGATTTTGATTATATGATGGGTGAAATTTTCATGTGTAAAAATTTGACAAAAACATCTTTTTCGGCTATAATTTATATGAAAGTTTTTATTAAAGAATTTATAGGAAATGAAAAGAGTAATACACCATGTTAAAAGACACTGAAATAAGGTGCATAAACATATTAGAAAACACCACAAAAAATATATATTTGGTGCAGTTTCATGAGCTTTGGTTTACAAAGTAGTTTCTGTAATAATTGCAAGTATTTTAGCAAATCCAATGTGAATTTCTTTTGCTAGTTGAACTGTTGATAGCTGAACTATTGAAACATCAATTGATCTTACATGAGATTTTTTGATAAATAATGATGATATATCTACAACATGATTGGAGGTTACTTTAAATAATAATATTACTTGAGCTACTCATATGAGATTTGGTAATACAGAATCTGATAGGAATATAGCAGCTTGGGATAATTTTTCTCAAACAAAATCTCGAACATTAGATGACAATTGAACTTGAACAAAAACAGTTTACGCTCAATTTAGTGGTGAAAGCGAAATTTTAAGTTTGCAAGATACAATTGATTATTTACCAGAAATTGAAACAGAACAAGATAGTTGAACATTAGAAGATATTTCAACAGAACAAGATAGTTGAACTATAGATGTTTTTGTAGCAGACAATTCTCCAGATACTTTTGTTTTTAACAATATATCAGATGCAAGTCTTACTACAGAACACTTTTCAAATATAGTTACAATAGTGTGAATCAATACTTGAACTCAAATATCTATCACAAATTGATTTTATAAAATCAATTCAAACTCTCGAACAGGTTCTGATTGAATAATTTATTCTGGAGACACATTACAATTGAAAGCATTTTCAGCAAATAATTATGATATCAATGAAACAATTACAATTACAGTATGAGATGTAGACGTAGATTGGATTATTACCACAGCTGCTTCAAATTGAATTTGTGATTCAACAGATATAAATGTTACAAGTCCAAGTGAAAATGATATATTAAGTTGAGAATTTGATATAGAACGATCTTACAACAACTTAGATTGTGATGGAGATCAACTGACTATAAAGTTGCGAGATGCAAATATACAATATGTGACAGTATGAACAGCTGATTATAATAATACTTTGATAAATTTTGATAGTACACTTTTATATTCAGGATTTTACAATATTACAGGATTAGACTTTTCTGGTAATGTGGTAAATATTCATACTTGAGATTACACATGAGATAATACATATTATTTTACATGACATAAAATTGCTATATTAAATCTAAACAATGATGTAATGTACGAATGAGATTATTTCACTATAGATAATTTGGCTCCAAGTATAGAAAATATTTCTATAAATTATAGTGACACATATTCGTGATATGTGTGATTGTGAGAAACTATAGATTTAACTTTTGAATCTAGTGAGGAACTGTCATGAGTTGTAGTTACAATATTATGAGCATATGCAAATTTACAAAATCAAACAGATAACTTGTATGAGTATACATTAGATTTTTCAGATGATAATACGCAATGAACAATAATTTATAATATAGAATTTTCAGATTTGGCGTGACATACATGATATGTAGAATGAAGCGATACCATTATTTTTGACAAGACATTGCCAAACTTGGATAATATAGATTTTACAAATAGTTGAAACATAGTAGATGTAGATATAAATATCAATGAAACCTGAAATGTAAATTTTGTATACAATTTGTCATGAAGTCTTACATGATTAGAATTTGATAGTTTGTATTCTCAAGATCATTTTTACACAACTACAGGTTTGTTAGAAAATCAATATTATAATTATACTTTATCAATATCAGATCTAGCAAAAAATATTTCTTATATTGGATGATATTTTATGATCACATGAGATAGTATAGATTACACACAACAAGCTATAGATAGTGGAAATATGATCGTAAGTTTATGATTTAATCAAGAAGAGGTTGAAGATGAGAATATAGAAGAAAATGAAGAAGAAGTGGTGGAAACAAGACCCGCCACTACATTTAGGACAGAAATAGATAAATTTAATCAATGTAAAGAAACTATATGAGATTTTTCTACTATGGATATTCCAGTAAGAAAATATAAAGCAAGATTACAAATGCCAGAGATGGAAAAAACATATGTAAGAAAATTGGTTAGTGCATTTTCAATAGTACTATTTGAAAGAATAGAAAGTGCTTGATTGACTGAAGAAGAAATCAATGATTTGACAAAGGAATTCAATAACTTCTTGGTTATATTAAAATTAGTAAGAGACAATGATAATGAGTGTGAACAAAATCTTTCAAATTATTATATGTCAAAATTTAGAAAAAGTTTGATAGAATATAATTTAGCTACAGAATAAGAAAAATGTTACGACGAATCAACGTAACAGTGTTTCAACGCTTATTATGCTAGTTGTAACATTGAAACATTGTAACGCTGTAACGTTTTTTTATTTTATCTCAACAATTCTTTTGTCTCAGTCTTTTTTTATATTAACTTGAATATATTTGTCTATATCTAGTGTATCTTCAAATTTTGGCCATTCAATAGCTATATATTCGTGATTATTTATTTGATCATTAAATCATTTTTCCCAGATATCATTTTCAGATTCTATTCTATACATATCCATATGCAATAATTTACCTTCATAAGAATTTAAATAAGCATAAGTGGGACTTTGTACAAGATCTTGATTTATTCACAAAGCACTAGCAAATCATTTGGTTAGTAGAGTTTTACCTGCTCCCAAATCTCAGTGTAGCAAAATATTTTTGTGTTCTTTTGCCAATCTTTGTCCCAATTCGAACATTTCTTGTGGAGTTTCAATTAGTAATTTCATAGTAAGTATTTTAATTAAATGAATATTGAATTTGTCATCTCGATTTGTTCTATCTTGTGAGAGATCTATTTTTATATTAATGAAAGATTTCTCGCAAGCTATGACACTCGAAATGACATAAAAATACAAAAAGAATTTTATAAATTCTTGATTTTAAGTCAAGAAAATATAGTTTAAAGAAGTTGAAACTTTCAACTTGAAACTTTTAACTTTCAACTAATTTTTTCCATGAAAAAATTGTATTTAATAGATTGATCAGGATATCTTTATAGAGCTTATTATGCTTTTCCAGAAATGCCAGACAAAGACGGACATAATATAAATGTAGTATATTGATTTTTTCGTATGTTGATAAAATTACTGCATGATAAACCAGACTATTTTGTAATAGCTCGAGATGCTCCTACAAAAACTCACAGACACGAAGCATATCCAGAATACAAAGCAAATAGAGTAAAAGCTCCAGATGATTTTAAAATACAGATACCAATAGTACAAGAAGTAGCAAAAAAATTGAATATTCCCAGTTTAGTTCTGCCTGGATATGAAGCAGACGACATTATTGCATCAATAGCAAACAAACACAAGAGTGACTCCGAAGTTTTGTGTAATATATTTTCATGAGACAAGGACTTAAAACAATTATTGGATGATAATGTTATAGTTACAGATCCTGGTAAGTGAATCAAAACAAAGACACTAGATTTTGTACAAGAATATCTTTTTGAACCAAAATATATACTTGATTATTTGGCGCTTATTTGAGATTCTGCAGACAATATAAAATGAGTACCAGGTATATGACCAAAATGAGCTAGTAAGCTTATACAAAAATACAAAACTATTGAAAACATATATGAGCATATAGATGAAATATCATGATGAATCAAAGACAAATTGTTGGCAGGAAAAGAGGAAGCATTTAAATCAAAACAACTTATAGAATTAGAAGTAATACCCAAGGAAGAAGTTTTGGATATAGAAAAATATAAGTTAGATATAGACTTTGAAAATCTCAAAAAAGTATTAATCCAAGAACATAATTTCGCATCTATGGAAAAATGAATAACAGAACTTAAAAATAAATATCAAATGCCACAGCAGAGTAGTTTATTTTAAAATAAAAAATAGTCCCCCTGTAAGGGGGAAGGACCCACGAAGTGGGAAGAGGGTTTAGTGGACAATACTGCCGACTTAAAACCCCAACTAATCAGCACTAAATTTTAGTGCTGATAGAACAACTTCCCCTTACAGGGGAAGAGTTTTTTTTACAAAAAAAGCTGGATTTTTCGCTATGCTCAGAATTGACCATGGCTCTGTCATCCTGAGCCTGCAGAAGGATATAAAAAACAGTAATATAAAAAAGCCGATATATCCTTCACTTCGTTCGAGGATGACAATCGGCTTTTTATATTTTTCTATTCAAGTTCAAATATAATCAACTGACTACTTCATGCTAAGCTAGTCATCATTATATTGTTCAAAATTTCTTGATACTGTTGCATATTATTTTGTTGCAAACTTTGGTATAAATTTAGATATTGTACCAATACAAACCTTTCATCTTGAGTTAGACTTTCAACCATAGCTGGAGCAGACTGAGGATTTGATAAAAATACATTTATTGTATTTACTACTTTTCCTTCAGATATTTGTTTACCATATATATCTGCAATATCTCCAATACCCTCACCTTGAGATATTCTGTTATTTAATATTTGAGCTACCCCATTAACCAAATCATTAGAGTCTGGTACAAATCTAGCAGCAGCCAATTTAGCTCTAAGATATATCAATTCTTCTTTTGATTTATCTCAAAATACAGATTGCAATTCTTCATCACTTAATGTAAATGCATACTTAGCTCACAAATTGTTTGAATAAAATAAATTTAAATATCATTCATCTACCAATTGAGCCAACATCATCATAGAACCAGGATCTATTACTTTTCAGCTTATAGGATCTACTTTGGCAAAAAATCTATGGAATAATGATTCATTTCATTCTCACATTACTACAGTAGCAATATTTGGATCTATAACTAAATATTTCAAATTAGCATTTTTCAATCTATGATAAGCTTTACAGGCATTACCATCTGATGCTTGTTCCCAAAACCATCACAACATTCCATCAGATTTGATATTGTGTTGATTATCTAAGAAATATTGCAAATAAGTACCAGCAATCAAAACACCATCCTCATTTTTTCTATCTTTTGTGTATTCAATAAATTTATTATAATGTGGAAATTGTAGGTCAAATACATCTTTTTGAGAATATCATATTTTGTTTACAGATTCTTGAGTTAATTGTGGAGTAATTTCTTGTACTTGTCACACAGATTGTTTGAACCACAAAAAAGGTCCACTAGCTCATTGACTAGATATCCTGATAAAATTGAAAAACATTTGAGCCAACATCCACAAAGCAAAAAGTCATATAGTGACTAATACTAAGTTTTTGTGTGCTTCGTCTTCTTGTTTTGTCATCAAATTTTGTAAAAACATACTCACAACCAATATTGTCCACATTATTAGACCAATACCATACCACAATATTGCTCCACCAATTACTCGCCAAATAGCTCGTCATATAGTAGAAGACATAGCTAAAGCAAATAGTTTTTTATCTTTGTTTATTATAGAATATATTAGAGCAAATATAGTAAATATAAACATAAACATCCATATAAATCCAATATCAGTATAATAACTACTCAGGTTTTGTAATGATCGATTGAATGTAATATTTAATGGAACTATATATCTGTATGGTACTTGTATTTTTCATTTTTCAGTATATACACTATGATTTTGATAATACTGTCTCAAATCCACCACACCATCTCTGAGAGTATCAGGATTTTCCTTGTAATTTTCCAAAGTATTTTGCAATATTTCTTCTGCCTCTGATCAAGGTTTTAAAAGTCACAAAGCTTCTATTTCTTCCAGTTTTTGTATATTACCTTGGTCTATTTCATCTTGATATTCACACAAAACTTTGGCAGAGGAGTTTGCACTATAACATCTATCGTTGATAGGATATATCAATCTCAATAATTTGTAAGAAAGTCTTTTG
>DATFJH010000080.1:0-11377 GCA_035269265.1 Candidatus Absconditabacterales bacterium | reverse complement strand
AGACAAAAATTGAATTACAGAACAACGAATCAGCATCTACAAGAGGGTTTTAAATAGAATTTGATGAGAGGAAAAATTTTTAGAAGTATTGTGAGAAAAAACAAAAATATTGACTACTACTCGACACAACGAACCACTAGCTGTATGAAAAAACTCATGAAATTATTTTAAAATAAAATTAGAAGCTAAATCACTAATAAGTGAAGAAACTAAACAAAAAATAGAAGAAAATATCTCCAAAATACAAAAAAAATGATTTCCAAACTGCTTTGGAAAACAAAGATTTGGAAAGTGATATAGAAATTTTTATCGCTCCAAAAAAATATTTGAACAAATACAGCCACCCTTAACAAGGGGGAGTGAGGGGGATAAAAATCCTAAATGAGACTTCGAAATCCGTTTCAAACTGCAAGCATACGCTAGCATGTATTTCAATGAATATGTCATAAATAGACGAAGAAAATGACAAATGTTTTTATGATGAGATATTATGGTAAACAAAAATAACTCCTTTGGCACAAAAGTATGAATTTATAGCGAATGAAAAGTGATAATATTTAACTACAAAAAATGCAAAGAGGATTTTGAATCAAAAAACTTTTTACAACCATACTATATTAGTTGAGAAACTATAGAATTGAAAAATAATGAAGAACGAATTCCCACGTGACCAATGCTTGGATTCAATATGCTAACTCCTCCATTAGATTCAAAATCTTATTTTAGAGATATAGAATTACTCAAAAAAACTGATTATGAAAATTTATGAATAAATATAGCAAAAAAATACAAAATTTTTGGTTTTAGAAGACCACTTTGGACTACACCAAAAAATATGAAATATTCTCGAGAAGAAAATAAAAAAGACAAGTTCAAACAAGATCTTGTCATATCATTCTCTCTTCCAACTGGAAGCTATGCTACTATACTTTTGTGAACAATATTTGATTGAGTCGATGAAAAAACAATAATTGAAAATTGATTGGAAATTCCTTTGATAAAATAATTATTTCTCAAAATTATCTAATAATTCATTAATCTTCTTAAAATTATTCATCAAAAAAGAGGCTAAAATTTTGGCATCTCTTAAAGATAAATTAGACTCTCTAGGTGTGTAAATATATCTATACAAAGATTCTAAAGCATATTTTATATTATCATAATTTTCCAATACAGAACCCGACTCTTCATATAGTCATTTGTCAATTAACCAACTATATATATTAGAAAAAACATCCCTAATAAAATCTAAATTAATATCATCTTTAGATAAGTCTAAAAAATCATTACTCAAATAGATCTTTTTATTGTCTTCATTATTTTTATTATTCATATTATTTAACATAGACAATAAATAGCACCCAAAACAACATAGTGCTATTAAATTAATCAAAAAAGAATAATTTTCAAGACTTTTTAAAATTAAAAAAATCCATTAATTAAAAGTTTTTTCAATCTCCCCACCTACCACAAACAAATCATCTTCTTTCCATTTATTTGCCATCAAATGAAGTCATACTGGCATGTCTTCTTCACCATCTTTAACAGTTCCCACCGGTACAGAAATTGCTGGCAATCAAGCCAAATTAGCTGGTACTGTATACATGTCAGCCAAATACATTTGCAAAGGATCATCTATTTTTTCTCATATCTTCCAAGCAACACTAGGAGTAGTTGGTGACAAAATTAAATCATATTTTTCAAATATTTTTTCCATATCTTGTATCATTTTTTGTCTTACTTTGATAGCTCTCAAATAATATCATTCATAATTAGCGCTGCTCAAAGAAAAAGTACCAAGTAATATCCTTCTCTTGGTTTCTTCACCAAATCATTCAGATCTAATTTTTTGATAATATTCGTGTATGTTTGTGTGATCCAATGTGTGTTGTTGTAAGCCAAATCTTATACCATCAAATCTAGCAAGATTTGTACTAACTTCAGCTGGCATCAATGTATAATAAACAGAAATACCATAATCCAATACTGGTAAATCTACCTCATCTATTTGCACTCATTTATCACGAAGTTTAGATACTACATCTAGTATTCTTTCTTTAATTTTTGAATCTAATCATTCTCCCAAAACTTGTTTTGGCAAAGCTATTTTATATTCATTTAAATTTTTACTAGATTTCAAAATCTCATCAGCTCTTTTGTCCGACTGACTATCTCTTTGGTCAAATCACATAATCGACTTTAATAATATTTCTGCATCTTCTACGGTTTTGGTCAAGGTACCAACTTGATCCAAACTACTAGCCATAGATTGTACACCATATCTACTTACTCTACCATAAGTTGGTTTCAATCAAACTACACCACAAAAGGCTGCAGGTTGACGAACGCTTCACCCTGTATCAGTTCCCAATGCTGCTATACACATATCTTTAGCTACTGCTACTGCAGATCCTCCACTAGATCCACCAGGAACTCTATTTGTACCAAAACAATTGTATGTAGAACCAAAATAAGAGGTTTCTGTACTACTTCACATTGCAAATTCATCCATATTTGTCTTTCATAGCAAAAGTCATCAATTTTTTTCTAAATTTGTAAAACATGTAGCAGAATATGGAGCTACATATTTTTCCAACATTTTTGATCCACAACTAGAAATATATCATTTAGTCATGATATTATCTTTTAAACCAATTGGAGCTCATTTAAGCGGAGAGTTTTTGATTTTATCCAAATTGTTCTTCACATAATCTCTATGTATTCTCACAAAAGCATTTTCATTTTTTAATACACTATTTTCTGCTTTATCCAAATATTCTGCTACCACACTTTCAACTTGCAACTTGCCACTTGTAACTCCATCTATATATTGTTTTAAAGTCAAAGACATTCAAAAAAAGATTTTACACAATAAAAATTTTTAGCTTATAAATTTATATTTACTATTAGCCATAAGCAATCAGCCATTAGATGAATTTATTCCACTAAATTTCCAAATACATCTTCAATTTGTTGATAATCAATATCTGACAATCATTGCTGTTCAGCTTCTCATTCTCAAGAATTAGTTTCTTGATCTTCTACATTATTAGAATTTTCTTCTGTATTTGTTTCCTCGTCTTCACTATCTCAAACATACTCCAAACATTTCGCTTCTTCATATTTTTCACAATACATTCTTGTACATCAACTAATTTCTCCACTAACTACAACACAAGTATTACATCCATCAAAATAACTAACACATTTTTCTAAATCTACTTCATCTTGTTGGTCTTCTTGATCTTCTATGTATTCCAAACATTTTGGCTCTTCATATTTTTCACAAAACATTTTTGTACATCCTACTACTTCTCAACTAACAACAGCACAATTGTTACATCCATCAAAATAAGTAAGACAGTTTGTTAAATCAATATCTCAAGTTATTATTGTATTTTTATCATCAGAATTTCCCAAAATTTGTTCAATTTCTTGATTAAGTTCTTGAAGCCACGTCATGTCATCTTCTCATGTTTCAACTGAAACATCTACATCTCAAGTAATAAATAATGTAGTACCAGTAACATTTAAGTTTTCTCAAGTTCATTCAGTATCAGAACTCACAAATCTATCAGGGATAGATTTAATCTTATCTACCAATCTACTAGCTCAATCTGGATTGATATAACGATATATTAAAAATGCTATAGTAAAAAGAACCAACAATATAAATAACCTCCTTATAAATCTTCACATAGTAAAATAGTTAAATAATAAATGATATATTACTTGTAATTTAAAACAAAATATCCTTAACAAAAAATTACAACTAAATAATAATACTTATTAAAAATCTCAATTAGATTTATACATATTATATCATACATATCAATAAAAAAGTTCTTGAATAAAAAAAGAAAAGAAGTATTATCAAAAAATCTATTTTGATTAAAAATAATGATAAAACAATTCATCAAAGATACAAAAAATTTTTTATTAAAAAAACCTAAGTTAGTTAGGTTGGCTTTTTTAGTTTGATTTTGTCGCTCATTATCAGTTATACTATTACTTGCTTACAACATAAACAATGTATTAATTTATAGATTTGACAAATGACTTTCTGTATTTACTGTATTTCAATACTTTATAGATGAAATCACAAGAAATCACATAGTATGATTGGTTATAATAATAGCAATATTTATTGCTATATGATACATTTTCTTATATCCTATGTGAATATCTGCTACGATACATTTTTTAAACAACAAAAAAGAAAGTATATCAAAAGCAGTATGAAAATGAGCAAACGACTTCTTTACTATGTTTGAGTTAAACGCTTTAGCATTTTCTTTTGGTCCATATACTTATCTAGTAACTATACTAAGATTAATAACATTAGATGTATTAAATAGTGGTTTTGTAATATGATTGATAATATTGTGGTGACTAATAGTATTAATATCTAGCATTTTTTGGCAATATGCAAAATTCTTAATTGTAGAAGAAGATCTTTGAGTTTTTGAAGCAATCAAAAAAAGTATGTGAATCACAGTAACAAATATGTGAATTACACTAAAATGAGTAATTGTAAAATTTATAATAAGTTGTATGTTTTATTTCAAAATGATAATAGTAATTTCTGCTCCACTTCTTCTTATATATTTCCTAATAAGCACAAATATAATACACTCAAACAATGAACGAATAATTCGAACCATATGAATAATAACAACAATAATCGCTACATATATTCTATCTACAATACAAGCTTTTTTCATCACTTTTCGACACAAAATATATCATCATATATTAGAAAAAAAAGATTAAACTAAAATAAACAAAAAAGAATAATAAAAAATTATTATTCTCCATTATATATTTACAATTATAAATTATTTTTATTTTATAGTTATATTATTTCCAAACTTTATCCAAGAAGGATCAACTATTTCAATAACAAATTTTTGTTCTCACACTTCTTTGTAAATCAATCTTTCACTAGAGTCATCAAACTCATCTTTTATTGTACATTCATATATCTTTACACTTCATTTTTGATCAACCATATCTTTTTGATCATATTCTACTACATTCATAACAGAAAAACAATTTACTCAAGCCATATCAAAGTCTTCTTGTATACTTTTTCCAGCGTAAGCTATATTACTACTAGGAAAAACTATAGTGTGACCTCTACGAGAAGTAAACTCCAATGTTTTTTCTAAATTAATTTCAAACTGTTCTACATCACTATCTCGATTAAAATTTTCTACAATTTCTAAATCTTCTCATTCATTGTTATCTTTATTTTCCTCTTGATCTTTTTCTTCATCTTCTTCAATTTCTCCTAAAACTTCTAAATCAATCAACTTAGCATTATTTTTCAAATTAGGATCTATTTTTAGCTCACAAAATAAAGAATTTTTAGATCAATCATTTCATTCAACACTTAGATAAAATCAATCATTTTTAAATTCCAATTCATATTCATCTATTTCTTTCATAGCTTTACCATCATCCCAACAAACAATATCTATATTTTCCAACACATTTTCTTCTACAAATTTTTGGTTTACAACTGTTAAATATTTTACAAGACCTTTAAATACTCAATCCTCTACATCATTTGCAAAATAACCAAAAAACGAATCATTTGAGAAAAACCAAGACTGAACTTCTGCCTGTTTGTAATAAACAATTCATTCTGAATCTACAAACTCTTGTGATGAAGAATCAGAAAACATATCATTAAATCTATCACAATTTTGACTAGATATAGATGTATCACATTTGAAATAATCTAAAGATATTATTTCATTAGTTTCTATATCTTTAATTTTCAAAACTCAATCACTTCATTGATTGATTAATGAATAATTTTCAAAAAAATCTTCATCTAAGTATAGTCAAACATTAGATAAATATTTAGTTTCTGATCATTCTATTTCTTCTTCTACATTACCAGTCAATTCTTCTTCCATATCTAGAGAGTATATTGTATCAACTTCTATTATAGCAACTCATTGCCATATTTTTTCTACTATTCCTTCCAAATAAATTTCACCATCATAATTATTCAAATTAATGTTTTGACTTCTTATTCACAATTCTCAATACTCATTAGATTCAATTATATGTGTATAATTTATAATATCACCACCATCAAAAATTTGTCATGATAGACTAACTTGCTCTCAAATTTCTAAAACACTTGAAACAGAAGTTTCAGAATCTATATTTTCTACACCAAAAAGCTCCATTATACTACCCCACTTAGCAACTATAATAATAACAAACACTATAGTAGTCATAATAGATATTATCAAAGTAGGAATTGAAACTGTTTTTTTAGAACTACTTATCTGGTCATTTCACTTACTGTTTTCTGCAAAATAATTGTCATTCATTGTATAAAAAAATATTAATTAAAATTTATTACTACATTCTAAAAAAAAAATAACAATTTACAAGCAAACAACACATATTACATAACATTTTATAAAAAAAGGAATATTTCAGGTTCAAAAAGTAGTATCTTTTTGATTTTAAGAAATTTAGGAATATAATTTATATATGAATTTATATTAAAAATATATTTTATATGAACACAAACACAATAAAAGAGACAGTTGCTCAAACATCTTGGGTAGATAATGTGACCGACAGTCAAGTTGGATGATTTATATTGAAAGTTTGAACTGGTATATTGGTACTTATAATCTTACTTTTGATTTCAAAAATCATATCATGAGTAGTAAGAAGAAACATAAGAAAGCATATGAGTGAGTGAAACCCCGAATGAGCAAAAAAAATATGAAAATTGTTGTGAACAATAACATTTTATGTTCTTGTAATATTTGCTTTTTTCATAAGTTTTGAAATTATGTGAATGAATATATGATTGCTTATATCATGAGTTTCACTGTGACTGTGATTGGCTTTTAAGGAAATATTGTGAAATATGTTTGCTGGTATGATGATACTTTATACCAAAGAATTTAAAATGTGAGATATTATAGAAGTAGAATCTGATCAAACTTATTTTGGTAGAATTGAAGAAATTACTATTAGATATACAGTAATTAGAACATTAGATTTAAGACAAGTAGTAATACCAAATATGACAATGATATCTAAACCTATAAAAACATTTAGTAGCGAAAACGTAGTAAAACTTAATACAACAATATGAATACACTATGAATCTGATGTATCCAAAGCAATACAAGTAATAAAAGACGCTATCAATAGTTTCAATTTTGTACAAGACAAAGAAAACACAATGGTATACGTAACTAATTTTGGAGAAAGCTCAATAGATCTAAAATGTGTGTTTTGTTTTGATCCAAACTGTGGAATAATATGAGATTTTGCAGTATGATATGTAAATGAAAAAATAAGTAATGAGTTTGATAAACATGGAATACAAATACCATACAATCACGCTACTTTAACATTTGAAAAAAAAGAAGAAAAAGAAAAAATACTAAACAATTTACAACAAAAAAATAACGATGTCATTTCGACTGAATGACAATGAATAGAGAAATCTCTTTAAATTAAAAGTCTATAATGGGAAAAGAAATACTAGAGTTTATATTAGACTACCTATCTACAAATTGAGTAGATATAGCAAAAAGAGCATTATTAGCTTTAGTAATTTTTCTAATAATATATATTTTTATAAAAAGAATAGTAAACAAAGTAAAAAACAAAATCGAAGAAAACAATATACAATGAAATAGTATTTATACAAAAAGATTGGCAAATTTAATATGAAAAGTTTTGTTTTTGATATGAATGATATTCAATGTCTTGATAATCTTTGAAGTAATTGGTATAGATGTAGCATTGTTGATGGCATGAGTATCTTTGGGAATATGATTTGCTATGGAAACACTAATATCAAATATGGTAGCGGGATTCTTTATATTAACAAACAAAAAAATAAAGATATGAGATTTCGTGCAACTATTAGGAACTTTTAATACAAACTGAACTGTAGAAGAAATAACTATAAGACACACAATAATAAGAACAATAGACAAAAGAAGGCTACTAATACCAAACATGACTATGGCTTCCACACCAATAAAAACAATAAAATCTGAAAACCTCATTAGATGAGATATGGAAATTAATCTACCTCGTCACGTAAATATAGATCAAATAAAACAATTATTAAACAAAACTATAAACGAAAGTGAAAATGTTTTAAACAAAAGTTATACCAACACATATATAGAAGAATTTAATGCAAAATGATACAAATTTCATACAGTATTTTTTGTTAACCCAAAACAATGAACAGCTTTTGTGGTTGGATCTTCTCTAAGAGAAAAAATAACTACAATATTAAAAAAATATGGAATTTCTTTCCCATATACACATATAGTAATAAATGTAGAAGAATAATTTTTTATAAAGGACTTTGAATATTTTTGATAGCAGGATTAGTCACCTGTGTATAGATTTGAGTAGTACGAATGTTCGCATGCCCAAGTAAGGATTGCACATAACGAATATCTGTCCCATTTTCTAATAAATGAGTAGCAAAACTATGACGAAGCGAATGAAATGTCGCTTCTTTTTTTATTCTAGCATTTTTTAGTCATCTTAAAAACACAACTTGCGCTGTTCTATTTGTTAATTTTCATCACCTTTCAGATTCAAACAAATAATCCTTTCAATCTTTATTTATCATAAAATAAGAAATATCGTCTAATAATTTATTTGAAAATATAGTAACTCTATCTTTTTGACCTTTTGCTGATTTAATATGTATACTCAAAGATGCTAAATCAATATCTTTTACTCTCAAACTAACCAACTCAGAGACTCTTAATCAAGAAGAATAAGCTAAAGACACCATTGTTTTATGTTTTTTGTTTGAGATATTTTTGATTATACTTAATATCTCATCATGAGATAAAACTATTGGTAACTTTTTGGGCTCCTTTGATAATCTAATATCTATATTTATGTCTTTTTTTAAAATCTCCCTTACAAAAAATTTTATAGATTCTTTATAAATATTTAATGTCTTGGGTGCTCTATTTTTGGATTGAAGATCTAAAATAAAATCAATAATCTTATCTCTTGTAATAATCGAAACATCTCATTTCAAATATTTTAAGAAAAATCTAACACAATTAGAATAAATCTCTATAGTTCTAGGACTATAATTTCTATGTTTTAGTTCTCTACCTAGTTCCACTAAATAATCTTGCATTATCAAATATATTGTTTATAAAAAAATCACATATTTCATATAACACTCTATACGAAATATTTCGCATAATATACAAAAACATGTATATTTCAAGCGAAACACTTCGCATAGAGACTAGTTAGATGATAT
Organism: Candidatus Absconditabacterales bacterium; assembly: GCA_035269265.1. Classification (GTDB taxonomy): domain Bacteria; phylum Patescibacteriota; class Gracilibacteria; order Absconditabacterales; family Absconditicoccaceae; genus JALOAF01. The sequence goes on along the minus strand of DATFJH010000080.1, from coordinate 2,070 downwards.
ATCCCCATTTGGATTACTTTAAATACTCAGATGAAGAAGCCCCCTTTTTATTTTTTATTATTAAAAAATAAGGTTGAATATTTGGTGTTAATTCTTAAAAAAAGAATGAAAACAAAAATAAAAAAATGAATTCAAGTTAAAGTAAAAAAAGATATGATTTATTATTAGATAATAAATCTATCCAGAGAATTAAAGATTGCTCTGTCACCAAAAGAATCTGTAAAATCAAACGAATCAAAAACCAGATGATCCAAAAAACAAAAGATCATCACAAATTGAGAAAAAATGAGAAAATTTAAAGTTTTATCGATGCTAGTAATCGTAGCAATAGTAGTAATTGTTACAGGATGTGAAAAAAATGAAAACCTAATTAATTCTGAACTTATAAACAATGATTCAGAAATACTAAAATCTAGTAGTGCGAACTATTATGGTGTAAATGAATTAATTTTAAATCATTTCATACATTATTGTCAGAGAAAAGCTGGACCTTATGAAGGATTCCCATATTATGGAGAAGGATATTTATCTTTAGATGTTGCCAAACAGGCATGTTGTCCTACATCATATATGATGGCTGCAGCTTGTTTAGCTCATTATAAAGATGGAAGTAGTTCTCAATATAATGCTAATGGTTCAAAATTATCTGGTATTATTTCTTCATTTTCAGGTACAAGTTATCGGTATCTTAGTAGTATGAGTAGTTATGCAAATAACACAGATGGATCATTTATTACCTCATCAAAAAAATTATCTTGTTCTAGTAGGTCAAGTATCAAGGACTTTATAGAAACATCTTTGGCTAATGATAAATTTGTTATGATGAATATTAATGCCAACATATATAATTACTCTACAGTAAACAATACCTTGTTATACCAAAATTCATCAAACAATCCTGATGTTTCTTATGGGACTTCTTTATATGTTTCTGAAAATGATGAAAGTACAAATGGTATTGGAGCACATATAATATTAATTATTCGTATTGATAAAGATATAAATGGTAATGGGATCGTACAGTATATAGATCCTTTAGCAATTACTCGCAGTAATAGTAATAGAAAATACATGTTGTATTCAAAATTACTTAATAGTAATCAAGTTAGCGGCAACAACTCATATTACGATGCTATTTCAGTGGGTTTAAAATAAACCACCATCCACCCAAATATAAATATATTTGGGTGGTTTAATTATTTTTATAATAATTCTATACATTAAAATGAAAAGAATATATATTTTAATAATATTAATTAGTTTATCTTTGATAAGTTGATGTTACTCAAATAAATGAAATACAAATCCAAATAATGAAAAGATTCAAGCAACAATTGAAACAACTTTTGAAGAAAAGTTATACAATAGAATAGAATTTTATCCAAATATAAAATCTCAAATCACACAATATCAAAACTTTAAAAAGTTATGATACAAATGTGAAAAACAAGATTTAAACTGATTTTGAGATTATTCTTGTTATAATATTACTGGATATCAATGAACATATTCTATACCTAAATGGAGTTTAAAATTAGAAGAAAATAATGGTTGTATATTTGCAGAAAGTTTTGTTTTAAAATCAAAAAGAATACCAGCTTTTTATTTAATTTGAGATAGAGTTTATTCTCGTCAAATAAATCAAAACATAGAAAATAGAGAAAATTATATATATACGTGAGAAAAATTATATGTAAATTCTAATGAAGAATATATACAATACTGATTGAATAAATGATTAAACTATCAAGAAAATATAAAATATTACATACAATATATGTCTTGATATTCATATAATCTAATTGATTGTAAATACTTAGAAGAAAATATTATAAATATTAATGATTCTTGAAACGTTTGTTATCAAATTGAATGAGAATATTTATATTTTATTTTTAATAAGAACTATAACTTTCATTATATTTATAATATATATTGAGCATGAGCTCCATGTATCAGCTGAGTTTTCAATAAAATTGAACTATTCACCAATTAATAATTATACAAATATACATAAAACAAGGCTAACTTAACTTTTTTTAATTTAATTTAGGGGGGCTTCTTCATCTT
>DATFJH010000079.1:0-3914 GCA_035269265.1 Candidatus Absconditabacterales bacterium | reverse complement strand
TTTCGAACTTCAGGATCTTCTGTTTTATTTATAACATCCTCTTTTTCTTCAGGTGTTGCGGCGTTATTAACATCTTTTTGTTTAGAATCTTTACGAGAATTTTTAATTTTTTCTTCTTGTTCCTTAACATATTCTTCAGGAGTTGAATTTAATTTCTGATACTCAGAATTAATCATTCTACCAACCTGTCTATAAGACTCATACTTATTTGTAATATCCTGTAAATCTTTCCAAGATGAATAATCATTTTTATTAAAAGCTTTAATTTTTTCTTTATTTTCTTTTAATCTTGACTTTAATTCATCTCTATAAGCTTTAAGTTCATTAGACTCTTGTTCTAATTCATTAATTCTTTCATTATAAAGCCTGTTAACTTTATCTATAGTCCTTTTATTTTGAGTTTGTTGACCAGCAGTTTGACTCAATCTATTAAATTTATCTCTTGCAGCTACAACCTCATTACTATAATTTCTTATTTCTTCCTGACTATAATTATGTTTATTAGCTTTAACTTCTTCAAGTTTATTAATCTTTTCAGCTAATTCCTTAGATGCTCTTTCTAATCTTTTATTAGGTTTTAAAAGAGCTTCATTTTTAGTGGCAGTTAATTTTGCTTTAGCTTCGCCAAAAACTTTTATTCTATCATTAAGTTCTTCAAGTTCAAATTGGTCATCCGAAATATCTTTATTTTCTAAAGTTTGAATTTCTTTTTTTACATTTTGTAATATTTCATTTCTTTCTTCAGATATTTCACTTAAACCTTCAGAGATAGTTCGTTGCTTTATAGCTAAATCATAAGCATATTTTCTAACTAATTGTTCATTATCACCAGAAAATTTACCCATTGTTTTTATATAGGTTTTTTCTAATGCTTTAATATCTTCTAATCTTTTCTGAGCTTCTTGTTTATAATCCTCTCCATATCCTTTTTCAGCAGCTTCTTCAGGTGTTAAATTAGATACATCTTTAACAAGATTCTCTAAATTTTCAACAGTACCTCTTTGAGCATTACTATAAAATACATTAGCAAAATCTTCTTTACTAATTATATTAAAAGCTTGATCATCATTTTTTAATATAGCATCTTGTTTAGCTCTTTCAGTATTAGCTCTATCAACAATTAAAGCATTTAATAACTGTTCATTTTGCTTAATCTGTTCTTTTTGAGATTCTCTATATTCTTGATCTGATTTCCTATTTGCTAAATTACTTGGACCTTGTACCAATACATGCTGTACAGGACCTCCAAATAATCCCATCATACCTTCTAATTGAGTTTCAGGATCTACAAAAAAATCAAAAGTTCTTTCAAACGGATCACTTGATATATCAGATACATCATGTCCCGCAGCTTTTAAAGACTGATATTCACCTTCTTTTTGGGCTATACCCTGACCAATTTCTTCAACATATTCTGTAGGAGCTTGTTTACCTATCATAGCCATAGTATTCTTAAAGGATTTATCTTTAAGTAGATTTCTTGTAATACCTTTACCTCTAAACATACCATTAATAGCAATAGCATCAGTTAACATAAAAGCCATATTTCTTTGTTGGAAAATATCAGCTTGTTCACCAGCTTGGGTTCTAATTAAACTTTCAGCTTCTTTAAGTTGATTTTGGTATTTTTCAGAGTTAATTAACCTTTGAGCTTCTTGAACTTTAATATTTGGGTCAAGTCCAGGATATTTTATGTTGACTTCTTTAAAAGCCTGATTATATAAATCTTTTTCTACTCGCTGCATTCTTTCTTTGACAACATTATCAAATAATTCTATTGCCATCATCTTACCTTCAGCATAGTTAGTAGTTAATGCTGTTCCTGCAGTAGCCATTAAGTTTTGAACAGGAGCTCCAAACTTAGACACTGCTCCTAAATATTTTAAACCTTTTCCTACAGTTGCACCTGCACCAACACCAATTGCACCAAATCCCACAGCACTATCAATAACACCTTGTAAAGCACTCCAATAAAACCCAGGATCACTAAAATCAATTACTTTATTAGGATTATATTTATATATAGGGTGATTTTCATCATAAGACTCTTTAGCTGATTTAGCAAAATCTGAAAGCCAGTTAGAATTTACATCTTCTAAGCCAGCTAATCTTTTCATATTATTTTCTAAATCTAATAAATAACCAGCATCCTCAATAGCAGTTAAAGCTCCCTTATATAAACCACCGCCAATAGCTCTACCAGCCTGTTCCGTCCAAGGTTGTTGGGATGCTCTAATATAATCTAAACCTAAAGTTTGTATTTCAGTTGGAGTTGCGCTAACATCATATTTGGATTGACCTGCACCAGTATCTCCAGCAAATTGTTGATATCTGTTACTTTTAGCAAAATTTGATTGTAGATCCTTATTTAAATCATCATAATTGATAACTTTTGTTTTAGTTGTTGAAGGATCTTTTAATTTACTACGAGGATCTTTTAAAGAACCTGTTAATTCTTCATATGTTATTTTAGCCATATCAAATTTTTATTTTATTCTTCTTCAATTTCTATATAACCTTTATTTACTAAATCATAGTAAGTTGACTCAGCAATTATATCTAAAGGAAATGAATCTAAATATGTATTACCTTCTTTATCTGTATACTCTACATTTATAGGTTCATCATTATAACTATAAGCTTGTATTTTAGGTTTACCATAATATTTTTGAGAACCTGGATTATAATTTAACTCATTCTTTACTTTAAAATAAGCTATACCATATTTTCTTTGTAATGGTTCAACATAATTAGGTATCTTGTATAATCCATCATCATCTTTTGTTATACCATATTTGGAACCCATATCATCTAATAAATTACTTTCATTATCTTTTCTTGCAGCTTCAGCTAATCCCCATACAGTTGATCCAATTTCTTTAGGATTATCTGTATTTTCAATTTCAAATGGTGTACCATCTATAGTTCTCGCATTTAATGAAGCAGGTGTTAATCCTGTAAAATTTAAACCTTCAATACCTACAGATTTTAAAGCTGCTGTTTTTTCAGCAGTAGTCATATCATCAGCATCTTTTCCAGCAATAAGTTGATAAAAATCATCTGGTTTATTTTGACCTACAATATGATTAACTGAACCATCTTCAGGATTAAAAACACTTATTTTTCTACTAAACACATTACCTACATTACCTTGTCTAGTAACAAAAACAAAATTAGATTCATTAGCATTAAAATCTTTTGAAGGGATTGTTGTTTTAGAAAACTCCACACTATATTGTTCATTTACATCGTCAATTATTTTTGCAACTTCTTCTACAGAAGGTTTTTTACCAAGTATATTAAATATTTCAGGATATTTTTCAGAAAAATTAGTTATAGTTTCTTCCACTTCTTTGTCATCAAATAATATTTCTGATTCTTTATGCCAATTATTTAACTTTTCATTTACATATGAGGCTTTAGTTACAGGAATTTCATTACCGGATTTATTTGCGTATTTATTATCCCATTCTTTAGCAAAATTAAGACGAGCTTCTTCTTGTTTCTCAAGATATTTAGGATTAGTCATTGTTTTTACCATAGACCCTACAACGTTAATTAATCCTCTAATACCTTTTTGACTTTTATCAACATCATCAGATATTTTTGTCTCATTCTGTCTAAATTTTAATAATGCATCTAAAGTATCTCCACCACCAAGACTAGGTCTTTCAGATGTTTCTTCAACATTAGGTGTTCCATCAGCAAGATATTCTCTTTTATATACTCCAACTCTATCTTGGAGCATTGTTCTACCATATTTTTGAATAAACTGTTTAGGATCTAATCCTTGAGATTCAGCTATTCTTGCAAGTTCTGGTACAGTCTCCATAATCATAGAGATATCAGCATCATCTTGTAATATATTATCTATATCCTCTTGAGTTACTTCATAATCCTGAGCCATATACCCT
>DATFJH010000078.1:0-2430 GCA_035269265.1 Candidatus Absconditabacterales bacterium | reverse complement strand
TTCCAAAAATTCTCAAGTACCATCAATTGTTGTAGTTATATATCCACTATACAAAATTGTTCAAGAACTACTTGAGTCATAAAACATTAATTTACCCAAGTTTCACTTATTAGATGAACTAGAACGATCTGACGGCCATACCTTTATACCAAATGGTCTAGATGTCGGCGTCACATTTACATCCAAAAATATAGCTTTACGAGCAACTGTATTCAAATGAGTGGATCACTCTGTAACTGTAGGATAATATACCACACATCAATAATAAACTCCACTATACCATGATGGAAATAACAAATCCAAAGTTTCTGTAACACCACTACCTTCATTTAAACTAAAAGATGCATTATCTATACTAACATAATCTCAAAAATCATCAGTCTCATTTTCACTCAAACACATCCTAATATTTGATCCATCATTAGTATAAGCACCATCTACAAAACCCATATTTACAATAAAATTGGATGCTGATTTGTTCTCAATATAAAAATCTACATTACTAGTTTCTCATCAAGTCAAATTTACTGTAATAGTCTTATAATTGTTTCATCCACTCACAAAATAAAACTCAGTATATTTTGTATTTACTGCATCAGAAAAAACTACATATCAAAAAATAGATACGAACAAAACAAATACAAACAAGATTTTCCTTCTAGAAAACATAATATTTATTTGCACAATAAAAGGTGTTTACAACAATAGCTGTTTTCTATATTACAAACCTTAATTCAAGTTTTTCTATTTTAGACAAAGCAAGACAAACCTACAAACATAGACAGATTTCTACAGAAAAAAACCAATCACAACTTAATCAGAAAATATAAACGAAAACATGCTGTCTATTTTGTCAAAAACAAAAAATCCACTTTACAAAGTGGATTTTTATGATAACTTTTAGTTTTTTCAAAATTGTCATTCTGAGCCTGCGAAGAATCTATTACAAATAGAAATATAATATATCTAAACACGAAATTCTTAATTTTATTCAGAATGACCAGTGTTATTTTACAACTATATTACAAATCTTTCATGGTATATATATTATTTTAACCACATCTCATTCCAAATATTTCAACATTTTTTTATCTTGCTTTACCAATTCCATTACTTGATCTTGATTTGCATCGGGAGCTACTTCAATAGTTCATCTAACCTTTCAATTAAACTGTATAGCCATCTTTATTGTATCCTGCACCAAATATCTTTCATCATATTTAGGCCAAACATTTTGATTGAAAATACTGAAATCACTTGATCCGCTATCACGGTGATTTCACATTCTTTCCCAAAGCTCTTCTGCCAAATGAGGCGCAAATGGAGCCAATATCAAAACAAGCTTTTCAAAAGTATCTTTTGATATTTTATCCACAGCCGTTAACTCATTTACCAATATCATCATCTGCGCTATAGCAGTATTAAATCCAAACCTATCGATATCTTCTGTCACTTTTTTAATAGTCTTATGTAACACATTCAAAACCTTTTTACTATCTTCATGTTTATTCTTACTTCCCACTTCTCACTTATCAACTTTATCATAAAGATTTACCACTTTATCAAGAAATTTCTTCACTCACTTAACACCACTAGTATTCCAAGCTACAGCCTGATCAAACGGTCACATAAACATCTCATAAACTCTCAAAGTATCAGATCAAAACTCATTTATTATATCGTCTGGATTAATCACATTTCCTCGTCTTTTGGACATTTTACGACCATCTTCAGCCATTATAAGACCCACATGTTGATATTTTTTAAATGGCTCATCTACAGACACAATTCACAGATCTTGTAAAAACTTATGCCAAAATCTTGCATATATCATATGTCTAGTAATATGTTCTGCTCATCATACGTACACATCTACAGGATTTCGAAATTTCTCTTTTTCTGAAGAAACTAATTCATTTTGATTATTTGGATCCATATATCTCATCCAATACCAAGACGAACCAGCCCAACCAGGCATTGTATTTGATTCTCTTTTAGCATTTCATCCACATTTTGGACATTTTACATTGATTCGCTCATCAATATTTGCCAAAGGTCATTCTTCACTACCAGTGGGTTCATAATTTTCCACCTCTGGCAACTCTAGAGGCATCTCTTCTTCTTTCATAGCTACTATACCACATTTTTCACAATGTATCATAGGAATAGGTTCTCATCGATATCTTTGACGAGAAAATACTCGATCTTGCAGTCTATAATTTATTTTTTTTCATCACATTCATTTTTCTTCAAGCCATTTTTGCATTTTCCCAATCGCTTCATCTGATTTTAATCCTGTAAATTCTCCAGAATTATTTAATACTCATTTTTCAGTATAACAAACATCACAAGATTTTATCTGATCATAATCTTCTATATTTTCATCATCTGGCAAAATACTATTTTTTATCTCTATTCCATATTTCTTAG
>DATFJH010000077.1:0-3562 GCA_035269265.1 Candidatus Absconditabacterales bacterium | reverse complement strand
AAGTGATATTTCTTTCATTTCATCTTTATTTTTATGCAATGATTTAATTTCACCATTAGCAATAATTTCTTCTCATCTAATAATTCTAAATTTAGATTTATTTTTAACTTTACCTTCTATAACTTTACCTCAAACCACCATTTCTTTTCATTTTGTATAGAAAACTCACATCAAATCTAATTTTCAAATTACCACCTCTTCTTCTTCATATTTTATCATTCATTGTGTTAAATCGGTTAGATAATTAGTTAACTCATATATAATATCAAAATTTTTCATTTCTATTTTCATTTGTTCGGCTTTCTTCTTCAAAATAGAATTTATAGATATATTAAATCATAATATCAGAGCTTTTGATGCTTGTGCCAAAGATAAGTCTGATTCAGAAAAATGTCACACATCAGAATGTATCACTTTCATATCTACATTATCTGGAACCTTAATTCAAGCAATAGCTTGTTTAAGAGCTTCCAAACTACTAGAACCATCAGACTTTAGTATTAATTTTAGCTCTGTTTTTTCCATTTCATCTCATCATGATAATTTTGACAAGAAATCTTGTACCACAGTCTGAGAAGAATTATCATCTTCTTGTGACTTAATTAAATCTATTTTTTTATGTGCATCTTTCTCATTTTTTACAACTTCAACCATTCTACCAGCTTCTGGTAAGTGAGTAATACCTAATATTTGTACAGGCTCACCTCAAGTAGCAGAATCAATATTTTTACCTGTCCAATCTTGCATTCTTCTTACTTTACCATAAGTATTATAAGCCACTATTATATCTCAAACATTTAATGTTCAAGTCATAACAATAACACTACTAACTACTCATTGCTTAGGATCTTTATGCGCATCCAAAACAACTCATATAGCAGATCTATCTGGATTATATTTTAATTCCAAAATTTCTGATTGTAACAAAATAAGCTCCAACAATTCTGGAATTCATTGTCATGATATTCAAGATATACCAACAATAGGAACATCACCACCCCAATCTTCAGGTATAACATCATGTGCAGCTAAATCATTTTTAATTTGATCTATATTTTTTCAAGGTTTATCAATTTTTGTAATAGCAATAATAATAGGTACTCAGGCTGACTTCGCATGATTTATAGATTCTACAGTTTGTGGCATCACACTATCATCTGCAGCTACAACAATTACAGCAACATTTGTAAGTTTTGCTCATCTAGATCTCAAATCTGTAAATAATTCATGTCATGGAGTATCTATAAAAGTAATTTTTTTACCATTACATTCTGCCACAGAAGCTCATATTCATTGAGTAATTCATCAAGCTTCTTGATCTGCTACAGAAGTTTTCCTCAAATAATCCAATAGAGTAGTTTTACCATGATCTACGTGACCCATAATAGTAACAATAGGAGCTCTTTCCTCCAAATGAGAAGCATTTTTGTCTGTATCAAGCAAAGACTGTAAATCACCAGACATAAAACTCTCTACATCAAGCTGCTGATTTTCTTCCTTTTTTACTATTACTCATAAATCTTCAGCAATCAAAGATGCTGTATCAAAATCTAAATTAGCTGTAATTCACAGCATCATTTTATTTTGCATCAAAACTTTCATAACCTCAGGCAAAGGTATTCACATTTTTTCAGAAAATTCTTTTACTGATATATTTGAATTAATAACTATTTCATCTTTTTTAACCAAGTTTGCTGATGTTGTAGCTTTTTTTGGTTTTTTTACTATAGGAGTTTTTTCTTCTTTTTTCTCTTCTTCTGTTTTCTTGTTTTCAACTTTGGATTTATTATAAGTTGTAACTGGTTTATTATATCTAGGTCTATCATAAGAAATCTGTCTTGGAGCAGGTCTACCACTATGAGAAATTATATCATCAGCAGTAACCTCCATAGTTGATTTTTTTTGAACTTTAGCTTTGGGTTTTTCTACTTTTTCTTCTTTTTTCTCTGGTTCAAACTCTTTTTCTATATATCTTTTCACTTCCAACTCTTCTTCTTCTGTCAAATCTTCTATTTCTTCATCTGGATCATCTTCTTGTATTGATTCTTCCACCTTTTTTTCAAATCAAAGTCAAGCTAAAAAACCACCTCACATCAATTCACCAGCTTTTAATGCATTATTTGAAGATTTGTCATCTTTTTTATTTTTTTTATCTCAAATTTTTCAATTTTTTTCCAAAAGTTTTTTAATTTTTACTAAATTAGCACCTGACACAGTGACTGTTTTAGATGTAAGTTCTTTTCACATAACTTTTTCATAATATCTAGAAAAAGTAGACTTGTTTACTCATAAATCTTTGACTACATCAATTATACGTGGCATACAAACTTTGATATATATAAAAAATCTGCTGAAAACTATGGTAAGAATATAAAAATCATTTTCAAGCAAAAAGTAAATTTGGTTAACAAAAAATAATATTATAAAAAAACATTTTAATAATTTTAGATTACCAGTTAGTTTTATTAAATTCTTAATTTTACTTGAATTCAAAAATTATTTCAATACCACTTAATTTAAGTATTTTATCTACTTATTTTTTTATTATGGAAAAGAATTTAAAACAACTACAAGATTCAAACTATGAAATTGAAATTATATATACTGACAAAGAAAAAGAAAAAGCAAAAAAAGATATAATAAAACATTTTGGTAAAGATGTTAAAGTTCCTGGTTTTAGAAAAGGTAACGTACCACAACATTTAGTAGAAGAACAAGTAAAACCAGAATATATAGAAATGTGAGTTACAGAACAATTAGTAAACGAATGATTAAAAGAAATTCTTGCAGAAAAAAAAGATATAAAATTTATCTGAGAACCTTACGGTCTTGAAAAGGATGAAAAAAATAACAAATACAAGATAAAATTGGATGTATATCCACAAATAGAAGTAATTGACGACAAATGGAAAACAAACAAAATGAACAAAATTGATACAAAAGCTACAGATAAAGAAGTAGAAGAATCATTAGTAAACTTGAAAAAAAATTACGCAGAATACAAAGATGCAAAAAAAATAGAAAAAGACACTGTATCAAAAGTATCTTTAGATTTTTTAAACAAAAAATGAGAATCTTTAGAAACAGGTACTCTTTTTATATGAGAACCAGAATTCAATGAATCTAAATTTTATGATATATTTGTAGGAAAAGAAAAATGAAAAGACTTTGAAATTGAATACAAAGAAAAAGACCTTCCCCCTACATTTCACAAAAGAAAACAAGAAGAAACACCAGCTAAAATAAAAATCACAGTAAAGGATATAAAAAAAGTAATTTTGCCTGAATTTGATGAAAAAACAATAAAAAAATTATTTCCAGATCAAAAAGACGTTAAAAATGAGAATCAATTAAAAGAATATATAAAATCAGAAATAGAAAAACAAAAATATGATTCTGAACTGATAAAAAACGTAGAAGAGTATATATCAAAAATTAGAGATAAAAGCATGAAAATTAAGATACCTCAAACATTAATACATGAAGAATTTAAATCTAGAATGAAAAGTCTAGAACAAAGATTTGGTAGTGAAGAAAAAGTATCTGAATATTTCAAACAATT
>DATFJH010000076.1:0-3957 GCA_035269265.1 Candidatus Absconditabacterales bacterium | reverse complement strand
ACAAAAAATTAGTGGAGAAAATTAAAAAAGAATGATTTAAAGATTAAAATACCACACCCGTAAGGAACAGTCGTAACGCAGTACTGCGTTATTCCCTACAACAATTTATACAAAAAACATAACTATGACTAAAGAACTTATGACACTAGTAGATGAAAATGACAATATCATATGATACAGAGAAAGGTGAACTTTAGAGTTCCCAAAAGACATTTATAGAATATCTGCACTTTGGTTAGAAAACTCCAAATGAGAAGTTTTGATAGCTCAAAGATCTTTCAAAAAGAAAAATCAATGATGAGTCCGATGACCAGCTGTATCATGAACAGTAAACAAACAAGAAAACTACGAACAAAATATTATCAAAGAAACTCAAGAAGAAATTTGATTAAATTTAATCAATTATAAATTATGACCAAAAAAATTTATAGAATCCAAAAATAATAATAGAAGATATTTCTGTCAACGATTTTTAGCTAAAACTGATAAAGACATATCAGGATTTATGTTACAAGAAACAGAAGTAGAAGCAGTTCAGCGAATATCAAAAGAGAAACTATTAAGGCGAATATCAGAAAAACCCAAAGAATTTACATCTACTGCGAATGAATACATAAAATTATTTTGCTAAATAAAACAATATGACAAAACCAAAACTACTAATATTCCTTCATTGATTCTGATTTGACAAAGACAATAACAAAGAATCAATCCAACAACTCGCCGACTGATTATGAGTTGAATACTTTTCGTTCAATGGGCTATTCAACAGCCAAAGAGAAAGGGGAGGTTATTCACGATTTTGATTAGATAGAGTTACAAAAAAATCAATATTTGACGACAAATTTTACAAATCAATAGATTATATAAATTTTACAATTAATAAACAATTAGAAAAAAGAAATATAGAACGAAAAGATATTATTTTGTGCGGACGTTCACAGTGAGCATTTATGGCTATTTATAAATGATTAACTAATGATGAAAAATGTCACAGTATAATAAGCTTATGTGGATTCGCTAGAGAATGAATCAATATAAATATTAAATCTATGCCAGAAATTATACGACTAGAGGCAAAAAACGATACAGTATTATCTCAAGAAAGAAAAGAATCTTACAAAAAACTACAAGAAGATTGAATAAAAATCAAATATATCCTAGATAAAGAGTCAAATCATGACGAAATATCAAGAAAATGAATTAATAAAATTATTGAAAAATATAACAGAAAATAAACATCATGTAGGGGCGATTATTAATCGCCCGTATTCACATCAATGATATACGGGAAGATAATATCTTCCCCTACAAGATGTATAAAAAATTATATTACAAAAATAAATAATGAACTTAAAACAAACACTAGAAACACCAAATAAAATAAAATACGATATATATCTAAACGAACTATCAGAAGATACAGTTCGCAAAATTTCTGCTGACCAAAAAGAACCAAAACGAATGTTAGAGCATAGATTGAAATCATTAGAAATATACAACAACATGCCAATGCCAAATTGGTGACCAGATTTAAGTGAATTAGCCCCCCTTATTGACCCCTCTTTTAATTCTCCCCTCCAAGGGGAGAAGCTACAAAGTAGCAAAAATCGACAAATAGATTTAACCCAAGAAGATGTAAAAAGAAGAGGATTGGTATGGGATTGAAAATCATTTCCATATAATCCTAATAACGTAGAAAAATCAAAAAAACTAAGAAAAAACATGACAACAACAGAAAAACAATTATGGCATGATTATTTAAAAAAATCTAAATATAAATTTTATAGACAAAGACCTATAGATCATTTTATAGTAGATTTCTATTGTTCAAAATTAAATCTTGTAATAGAGGTTGATGGATGAATACATTACACACAAAAAGAATACGATAATATGAGAACAGATTTTTTAAATCTTTACGGATTAAATGTAATAAGATTTTCCAATAAAGAAGTTTTAGAAAATTTTAATAATGTATGCCAAAAAATTGATAATTATATCTTTAATACTTTAAACTCTCCTAGTAACTGCTCCCCTGAGAGGGGAGCTGTCGAAGGCTGAGGGGTCAAAAACAAAAAAGAAAACCATGAGTGACTAGTTCGATATGCAAAACCTGCATCAGACAACACCTGATACGCTACAAACCGAAATGATGTACCACAAGAAATCAAAGATAAATTTGATAGATTATGAATTCCAGAAGCAGAAAAAAAATACCTAGCTGGAGCAGGATGACAAATGGATAGTGTAAATTTTTATCATAAAATCAAAGAAAAACGAGCAAAAGTCGGAGTAATTTTTGAAGATATGCCTACAGCAATTCAAACTCATCCAGAATTAGTCAAAAAATATTTTATGAAACTAGTACCTCCCACAGACCACAAATTTGCAGCACTACATTGAGCAGTACGAAGTGGAGGAACTTTCATATATATCCCCAAATGAGTAAAAGCAGATGAACCTCTACAAGCATATTTCAGAATGAATACATATGCAGGATGACAGTTTGAACATACATTAATTATAGTAGATGACAATGCAGAGTGCAGTTATATAGAATGATGTTCTGCACCAAAATATGATAAATCTTCTATCCACGCTGGATTGGTAGAAATATTTGTTTGAAAAAATTCTACTATGAGATATTCATCAGTAGAAAATCGATCAACTAATACTTATAATCTAAATACCAAAAGAGCATTAGTAGAAGAAAATGCTTACATGGAACGAGTAAGTTGAAACTTATGATCTCAAAGCACAATGCTATATCCTTGCAGTATTTTAAAATGAAACAATAGTAAAACTGATCTACTAGGAATAGTTCTCGCTGGAGAAAACCAAAATCAAGATGTATGATCAAAAGCAATTCATATATGAAAAAATACAACCTCTAATATAGTTAGTAAATCAATTTCAAAAGATGGAGGAATTTCAACTTATAGATGATTAGTTTCTATAGCTAAATCAGCAGACAATAGTACAAGCAATACACAATGTGATGCTATATTGATAGATTGAAATTCTACAAGCATCACAATACCAAGTATTATTGATGAAAACTGATCATCTACTATAGCACATGAAGCTAGTGCAGGAAAAATAGACGAATGAAAATTATTCTACTTAACTTCTCGTGGTATAAAACCAGATAAAGCCACAAGCATGATAGTAAACTGATTTTTTTCTGAAATAACAAAAAAACTCCCTCTTGAATACGCATGAGAATTAAATACATTGATTGAAATGGAAATGGAAAATAGCATAGGGTAATATTTACAAAAAATAAAAAAATGGATTTAGCTCTAACAATAATTTGATTTATATTTATACTTGTAGGCATAATATGAGCTTTTTTGCCAATTATACCTTGACCAATACTTTCATATATAGCTATTATTTTAATACAAATAGCAGACAAACCTTTTTCAAATAACTTTATGATAATAGCAGCAATAGTTTGTCTTATTATCACAATATTTGATTATATAATACCAATATTATGAACAAAAAAAATGTGATGAACAAAACGATGAACTAGATGAAATACAGTTGGACTAATAGTTTGAATAATTATTCTTCCAATACTTGGAATCACAATATGACCATTTGGTTTAATATGATTAATTGGATGACCTTTTTTATGAGCATATATATGAGAAATAGCTTATCAAAACGATAAGAAAAGCAAACAAGACAACAAGAAAGCACTAAAATCTGCTATTTGATCATTTCTATGATTTGTTTCTTGAACTTTACTAAAACTAGCATACACAGTTGTAATAGCAATATACTTTATACCAAAAGCTTTCAATGTTATAAAAAATATGTTTTAAATAAATAATCTGTCATTCTGAGTGAAACGAAGAATCCAGTATATCTAAACACTAGATTCTTCACTGCGCCCGCCTGCCGGACGGACAGGTTCAGAATGACAAGTAGCTTTTTAATTCTTAA
>DATFJH010000075.1:0-8388 GCA_035269265.1 Candidatus Absconditabacterales bacterium | reverse complement strand
GTGGTGGGAACTGATCCTGGAATCATTTCGGTGATAAATCCTGGAGATGTAGAACATGTCACTTGTTTTGGTGGTAATGATGGATCTGCTACTGTATCTGTTTCTGGTGGAACTGCTCCATATAATTATTTGTGGAGCAATGGCCAAAATAGTCAAACAGCTAGTGGATTATCTGCTGGTTTGTATACAGTCACTACTACTGATGCCAATGGTTGTACTCATACAACATCAATTAATATCGATGAACCTACTGAAGTTACTGCTACGTTTGTTTATACAGATGTAAGTTGTGATGGAAGTGTTCTTGGTACTGCTGATGTTGTCGTTTCTGGTGGAACTGCTCCATACAATTATTTGTGGGGTGGTACTTCATCTACAGGTTCAAGTATTAGTGGACTTGCTGTTGGTAATTATTCTTTAGAAGTTACTGATATCAATGGTTGTCTAGCTACAGGTTTTGATCCTCATTACTTTTTTGTAGATCAAGAACCTGCTCCTAGTGTTGTTGTTTCTTCTCTTGCTGGTGGAACCTCTTGTGGAGGTGATCCGGTTGATTTAGAAGCTATTGCTTCTGGTGGGGATTCTTTCACTTATCTTTGGAGTACTGGTCAAACTGGCTCCAATGTAACTGTTAGTCCTTCAGCATCTGATATGTATTATGTTACGGTTACAAACAATTTTGGTTGTGATGCTGTAGATAGTATTTATATAGATGTTTATGATATGCCGAATTTGGAATTTTATCCAGATTCTGATGTCTGTGAAGGATCTAACTATATAAACTTAATGGACTCTGTTTCACTTTCTTTTGGAAGTTTGAGTTCCGTTTGGTTTAGTGGACCATTTATTACAGGAAATTTATTGGATGTGTCTCTTATGTCTCCAGGTTCTACTTATGAGTACGTTGCTCATTATAGTGAATATGGTTGTGATGTAACTGATACAGCATATATTACACTGAGAGAACTTCCAGATGTTCAATTTGAATGGACTGGTGGAGATCTTTGTGACAATGGTGTTCCTGTTTCATTAACTCAGGGTACTCCTATTGGTGGAGTTTATTCTGGCAATGGTGTTTCGGGTAATACTTTTGATCCTGTAATTGCTGGTAGTGGAAACCATTTGATTACTTATACATATACAAATTCTTATGGGTGTATTGAAAGTGATCAAGATACAATAACAGTTCAATATCCTGTTCCTATTACTATTGTTGCTGATGCGACATGGTGTACGGAAGGGGGCGTAATGAATGTTGATGTATCTCCATCTGGTGGCTATATGACTGCTAATGGTAGTTATTTGCCATCTAATACTGCTGGTAATGTATTCTACTTTGATCCCTCTACCGCTGGAACTTACGATTTAGAGTATGTAATACCGACTGGGTGTACAGCTTCAGAGACTGAGTCTATTGAAGTATATGACACACCGGATGCTACTTTAAGTTTTCCTGTAGGTGTTGATGTAAATAATCTTTCAGATACTGTTGATTATGTGATGACCTTCCCTTTGGGAGCTGTTGTTACGGTTGATGGTATGGTGATTTCTGGTAATATTTTCTCTGGATCTATCTGGGGACCAGGCAATCATGAGATTGTATCCACAACAACAAACGGTTATTGTGATGGTGAATATATATTGATGGTCAATGTTAATGCCTCTACTGGTATTAATGATGCTGTCGATATAACTTCCTTGGTTTCAGTTTATCCAAATCCTGTTAACAACATTTTGAATGTTGAAATGGGTAAAAACATAGATGTGTCTGAAATTCAGATATACAATGTGTTGGGTAAAGTGATATATCAAACAGAGGTTAATTCTGATTTGCATCATATTGATGTTTCAGAATTTAATCCTGCTATATATTTTATTCGTTTTATTTCTCAAGATGGTTCAGTTTCTGAACCATTAAAGTTTATAAAACAATAGAATAATTCTATTTAGAAAAGTGTCGATTTTTTATCGGCACTTTTTTCTTTTTTTAATTTTTTTGTTGAAAGTGTCTTTGTGACTGTATTTTGTATAAAAAGGTACAATAAGTATGAAAAGTGGTACTTTAATTGGAGATGGCTTTTAGATACTGTTTTTATATAAAAAAACTTTTTTTGTATTTTGTCTTGATTTTGTTGTTTGGTTTTGTATATTAACTCCACGCGATGCGTTTTTTTGTTATATTTAATTTATCTGAAAATATAGATTATGCCTACAATTAATCAATTAATTAAAAAATGAAGAACAGATAAAAAGAAAAAATCTAAAGCACCTGTTTTGAATTATTCAATAAATAAATTGAACAACAACAAGAGGTCAGTAAACCCTTCTCCATTTAAGAGAGGTGTTTGTCTTAAAGTTTGAGTTATGGGTCCTAAAAAACCTAACTCAGCTCAAAGAAAGTTTGCTAAAGTAAGGCTTTCAAATGGTGCTGAAGTTTTGGCTTATATACCAGGACAATCTCATACTTTACAAGAGCATAGTGTTGTACTTGTAAGGGGGTGAAGAGTTAAGGATCTTCCTTGAGTAAAATATCATATTATTAGATGAAAATATGATGCTAATCCAGTACCAGAAAGGAAAAAAAGTAGATCTTTGTATGGTGCAAAGAGACCTAAGTAGTAGAAAGCTAAAGGTTGAAAGTTTGTAAAGTAATTTAAAACTTTTAACTTGATAATTTTAAAAACTTTTAACTAAATTATAGTTTGTTTAAATGGCGACAAAAGCAAAAAAAATTAATAAAACAGTATTACCAAGTTCATCTGAAAAATTAGATAAAATCATAAATTATATTATGAGAGATGGTAAAAGGTCTACTGCAAAGAGGATATACAATGATATGCTTAAAGAAATTAAGTCTAATGGTCACATGAATCCTCAAATAGTTGTAGAAACTGCCATAGATAATGCGTCTCCTTCTGTTATGATTAAATCAAAGAGGTTGGGAGGTTCTGTTTATCAAGTTCCTGTAGAAGTAAAACCTAGCAAAAGGTTGTTTTATTCTATGAGATGGATACTTGATGCTACAAGATCTAAAAAAGGTAAGCCTATGTATAAAAAATTAGCAGAGGAAATGTTGGCTGCTTATTCTAATCAAGGGGCTGCTGTTAAGAAAAAAGAAGAAACACATAAAATGGCTGAAGCGAACAAGGCTTTTGCATATATGGCAAAATACATAAATTAGTGAAAAGTGAACAGTGAACAATTAATAGTTTTTGTTGATCTAAATTATACTTTAACTTTTCACTATTCATTCTTAACTTTTAACTATAAACTTACTTAATATGTGAGATACTAATTGAAGAAAAATAAAACACTTTTTGGTTGGATTAAACTGGAAAAAGAAAAAATCTGGTCAAAAACATAAAAAAGCGATAGAACGATATATTTTGGTATTGAAAAAAGAAGCTAAAGAGTGAGAAACTAAGCGAGTTAAAAATACTAAAGAAAAAGCTTTGGCAAGATTAAAAAAATATGGAATACCAATGAGACAAATAAAAGAAGCTTTGGACAGAAAAGGTTTGAAAGATTTATCTTCTAAAATAGCTGTATAATGGCAAGATTGAAGACAATGGCTAAAAAAAAGCTAAATAAGGCTCTTAATAGAGTTGAGAAAGTAGTAGTTATGGATACTAGAAAGATGCTAGAACAACAAAAGAAATGGAAAGCTAAGGTTGTTAATAGTAAAAAATAGATTGGTTAATGCTTAGTTGCTAATAATCAACAAGTTTTTATTAGTTGAATAAATTTAAATGTCAAATTTTGATAGATTAAAAAATGTTTATAGTAAAAATAAATATCCAATATTGCCAATAAAAACTGGTATGTTTTTGGAAATACATGAAAATTTTTGAGAATGAGATACCAAAAGAACTCTTAGATTTAAAGGTTTGGTTATAAAAGTTAAAAAGCCAAATCATCCAGATGGTACGTTTACTGTTAGATGAGAGGCTGCAAGGATGACAATAGAAAAAATATATCCTTTATCTTTTCCAAATTTTTCTAAGTTGACATTGTTGGATACTTATAAAATAAGAAGATCAAAATTATATTATATAAGAACAAAAATATGAAGAGATGCTAAGTTTAAAAGTATTGCTGAGCAAGGTAAAAAAGGATTGGATTTGTTGGCTTTAGCAAAAAGTGGTGAAACTATAATAGAAGAAAAAGCTGATGTTGATGAGCTGAGCTCAAAAGAAAACTTAGAAGAAGTTAAAGTTGAAACAACTAAGGTAGAAAATAAAGAAGAAAAAGAAAAAAAATCTGAAAATGAAAAAAAAGAAGATAAAGAATAGTTTTTATTTCGCTTTAGCGTTATAAGATTGACCCTATCTTTGTTATTGTTATATATTGTTGTTAGAAGAAAAGGTCTTATTTTAATTTTTTGACAGAATTAAATTATGAAATTAGATGTAGAACTTCGCGATCTAAGGGGTAAGGATGTAAATAAACTTAGAAGGGAGGGAAAAATACCTGCTGTAATTTATGGTAAGCATATGGATGCTCCAATATCTATTGTTTGCGATAAAAATGAGTTTGTGAAATTGTATAAAAAAGTATGAACTAGTACACCTATTACTTTGAAATGAAAAGATATAGAAGAAATGGTTTTGATATATGATTTTCAGTTAGATCCAGTATCTGATGTTGTTTTACATGTAGACTTTTTGTGAATTAAAAAGGGTGAAAAAGTTACAACAGAGGTTTCTATTGTTATTCAATGAGAGGAATTATCTCCTATAGTTAAATCTGGTGATGCAAATATACAGTTGGTAAAAGATTTTATAGAGGTAGAAGCTTTACCAAAAGATCTTCCAAAGGAAATAGTGGTAGATGTATCTTATATAGATGATTTAAGTGAGACTATCTTTGTTAAAGATTTAGAAATATCATCGGCTGTAGAAATTAAAGATGATTTAGATAAGGTAGTAGTTACTGTAATAGAATTAAAAGATATACCTGAAGAGGAAGAAGAGCCAACAGTTGATGCTGCTGGTGATCCTATAGATGGTACTGAAGCTGAAGAAGATTCTTGAGATAATGAAGAAAATTCTTCAAGTGAAAAATCTGAATAATATTTAAAATTAATATAATAATAAAATGGCTAGAATATGTGATTTTACTGGTAAGGGTACAAAATCAGGACAAAATAGATCTCATAGTATGAGAGCAACAAAAAGAACATTTAAACCAAATTTGGTTTATAAATGGATAACTTTTGAGGATTGAAAAAAAATGAAGATAAAAATAAATGCAAAATTGTATAAAAAAATGCGTTGATTTGTATAGAAATATTTGTATAAGTAGCTTTGCTACTTTTTATAGGCTAGTAGCTCAACTAATTGTGTTGAGCAATCCCGCTGTATAGCGGGAGTGGTCGAGGGTTCAGAAAGATTAAGAAAAAATATAGGCTAGTAGCTCAGTTGGTAGAGCAACGCCCTTTTAAGGCGGTGGTCGAGGGTTCGAATCCCTCCTGGCCTAAATTGAAATTGAAAAACTAAAATATAAAATTACTATTTAGGTAGTAATTTTTTTTAATTAGAATAATATTGATGAAAACTCGATGAGTATATATACTTAAGGGCAAGAGATATTATGTTTGATATACTTGAAATTTAAAATTAAGGTTAGAAGATCATAAGAAATGAACAACAAAAACTACAAGAGAGTTATGAGATTGGGAATTCGTAAAATTTATTGAATGTAGAAATAAAACAGAAGCAATTAAATTAGAGAAGAATATTAAAAGGTGATGACATATAGAAAGATGAGTTAGTTAATAGAGCAATCCCGCTGAATAGCGGGAGTGGTCGAGGGTTCGAATCCTTCCTGGCCTAAATTGAAATTGAAAAACTAAAATATAAAAATATCACTTAGGTGATATTTTTTTGATTACATAAAACTGTCATTGCGAGCGTTAGCGTGGCAATCTATATTTATTAGATTATTACGCTGTCACTTCGTTTGGCTCATAATGACAGTTTGCTGTACAAATTATTTTTCTAATTTTTTAAGTGCTTCACATACTTTGTAGAAAGTACAATCACTACATTTTTGCAAGTCTGGTGTTCTGTGGAATTCTTTACTTGGTAGTGGTTTGTTCTCTTCTATATTTTTATCTATTATTAGATCTTTTTGTATTTTTGTATCATTTATAATTTTTTGTTCTATTTGTTGGATATCTTCTTTTGTAATATCTCATCAAAATTTATCTAGTGATTTTAGATAAATTTCAAATCATTTAGATTTGAATGAATCTATGTTTTGTATTCATATTTTTTGTAATATTTTGTAAGCATATACTTTTAGTTGGTTTGATATGTGGTTTGCTGATTTGTTTGGAGTTTTTCAACTTTTTCGATCATATATGATATATTCTCCATTTTTTGTAACTATTCAAAAATCTGGTTGTGCATAAACTGTGACTCATATTAGTTCTGGTATATTGTCTATTTTTATTTTCATAGAATCAAAATCTTTTTCTTTTGGTTCGATGAAGAATTTGTTATTTTTGTCAGAGAAATGCAGCTTGATATCGTTGTGGAAATCGCTTTCTAGGAATTTATCGAAGCTTTCTAATATTTGTATCTTTCATGTTTTATATATCTCGTCTATGTCTTTTTGGTAATAGTGTTCTGTAAGTCAAAACTTTAAACTGGGATCATATGCAGAATAGTCTCTTTTTTTTGAAGTTTGATATTCTTTGTCCATTTCTACTATCATTTGTTTTTTCATTTCTTCTATTTTTTCAGTAATAGCTTTGTCTTGTTGTAATAAATTTAAATAATCAGACATAAGGTCATGTATTTTTTCTCCCAATCGCATATGTATGCTTTTTAAATTTTTTGCTAACATTGCTTGGTTCCATATTCACTTATCTACCTCTTTTAAGTAATTTGAGTATGTAGAAAAATAGTACTTTTTTTTACAATAATGTAATATTGTAGACTTTGAAATAGATCGTGAAAGTGGGATTTTCATTATTTTAAATTTATTGTAAAATGGACTCTAATTTTGATAATATTTCTTGTGTGTTGTTTTGTGTAAACTCCAAAATGTGATCGGCTTCATTTTCTTTTAAATTTTCCATCTCAAATTTTTTCTTGGTAAGATAAAATTCTTTTCGTTTTGTTGTGTTGTCAGTTTCTATATCTCTTTCTTCTAATCTGTTTAATAATATATATTCTTTTATATTACATTTTATTATAATTGTCTCTATTTGTTTTGTGGCATATTTTTTAAGATCTAATATTCTTGTTCTAGTTATTTTTCTTATGTTTCCTGAATCTAATATTATTGATTGTCAGAATGAGATTAGATCTTTTATTATACTATCTCTAATGTCTCTGACAGATTGATTCATATGTGTGGTAATTTCTGTTCTGTGTGATATATCTATCTCTTTGTAACATGAGATGTTGTTTTTCATCCAAATTCTAATTGAATCATTATTTATTCTGTTTATATTAAATTTATTTTCTATTTTTTGTGCTAAAGTGGTTTTTCAGCTTCCTATGTGTCAGTACATTAATATTAAAAATTGCTTGTTACTATTTGTCATGTTATTTTAAATATCATGATTTAAAACTTTCTCGGTTCATAGATTTTTTTCATTCAGGTTTGAATGAAATATTTATTATGGCCTTATTTAATTCTTTTCATTTTATAATTGGTTTGTTTTTTTCAGTTTCAAATATTTTTTTATCTAGTATAAGTTTTTCGATGATAATTCTTTTTGGTTTTATTGAATCCCCCTTACCCCCTTTTGTAAAGGGGGCTGTATTAAAGTATATTTTAGGTCGTAGTGAATATGCTTTATATTTTTTGTATATTTTTTGTAGTGAGTCTTTTTCTATGTTTATTTCTCAATCTTCTTTTTCTATTTTTTGACAATATGTAGCTTGTTTTTCGTTTTGTTTAACTTCTCATAGTAAACCTTTACCAAAATTTATCAGAGTTTTATTTAAAAATTTTGGTCATTTTTGTTTCATTCGTTCTATTAGATCTCATGTTGTTCGGTTGAATTTTAACTTAGTAGATAATTTATCAATCATGTTTCATGTATCCATTTTTGCATCCATTTTTATGATTGTGATACCAGATTTTTGTTCATTGTTTAAAAACACCGACTGTATTGGACTAGCTCCACGATATTTGGGTAGAAGTGATCAGTGGACATTGATTGGAGCAATTTTTGGTATGTCTAGTATATATTGAGGGATTATTTTTCAATAAGCGATTACTATTAGATAATCTGGTTTTTTGGCCTCAAGTCGAAGTTTGAAATTGTGTGCTTCTTCGGCATATTTCTTTGAATCTAAGCGAAGTGAGTTTGGTGTTTGAATGAATTTATTTTTTAAATCCCCCCTTCCCCCCTTATTAAGGGGGGGT
>DATFJH010000074.1:0-3368 GCA_035269265.1 Candidatus Absconditabacterales bacterium | reverse complement strand
TATCATATTGGAAAAGATATGCTTTGATCAAAAGGGCTATAAGCCAATCATATATATTTACTTCATCGATCTATTCATAATATGTTTTTAGTTTTTATTGTCATTTTTTTCCTATTATTGGTTGAATAAAATATTTGGCTTCTACTATTTTTTCTGGTTTTATTTTTAGTTCTTCTAGTGTGGTGCTTAGTTTGCCTCAGTTGTCTATCATAATGTTATTGTTTTCTAGGTATATGTTTAATGTTTCTTTTTTGAAATATCATTTTTCATAAACTAGATCAAGAAACAAATTATTATTATAATTTATTTCATCTTTTTTAATCGTTCTGTAGTCTGATTTTTCAAAATCATATAATCGTACATTTTTCTTTTGTCATATATAGATTATTCAGTTTTTTGGTAGTTCATTTTTGTTTACAAAATTTTTGAATAAGTCTATTTTTGTCATTGAGTATATATCTATTTCTCAATTTTCTAAGGAATTTAATAAATTAAGGGACAATGTTCATACTCTTAGATTTGTAAATCATCATGGTCAATTTATTAACAATACTTTTTTGAAATCATATTTTTTGTATAGATTAACCAATGTTGGTCATAATACATTTTCAATTTGATTACGATCAAGATTTATTTTTTCATCTTTGATTTGTATATATATTTGATCTGTAGATATGTTTAGGAAAAGCATGTATGAATGTATAGTTTGTAAATTAGTATTTGTTATTTAGACTGAACAAGATATTATTAAGTTAGAAATTGGAAGATTTTTTAATACATAATTAAAGAGATTTCTCGCAACAATACTTCGGCAATTCTGCCGAATAAACCTCGAAATGACAAATGTTATAAATAAATTCTTTGATTTTATTTAAAATGACAGTATGACATTTATTGTGTGAATAGTTTTTGTAGATCGTCATCTTTTATGTTTGATGTTTTTCGCATTGGATCAAATGTAATTTCTATTTCTATAGTATATTCTGGAAGTTTTTCATTGATAGCATTTTTACACAATTGTTGTAACATTTCTCACATTGGACAGGATGGTGTAGTGTATGTCATCAATAAATTTATTATTTTATTTTTTTCATTTATTTTAATATCATAAATTAGTCCCAATGTATACAAATCTATCATTGGGAATTCTGGATCATAAACTGTTTTAAGTGATTCTATAATAATGTTAATCTTCTTCTTTTGCATTTGAATTTTCTAGTAATAATATGTGGCTTAGTATAAAGCCTCACAATAAAAGTAGTCATACTAATTTATTTCGATTTCATAATATTAGTAATAATATATTTATTATAGCATATATTCAAAATAATAAAGATAGTTTGTAACTATCTTTGATGATACGTTCTTCATCTTTTTTGCGAAATAATTTTTGTCATCGTAAAAACAAAAAGAAACTAAATCATCGTATTGTTATAAAAGATCAAATGAATCATAGACTAATTCATATAGTAGGATCTTCATATATATTTATTGATGTATATGTTACTATGACTATAAAAAGTCACAAAACTAGCTTTACTATTGATGCAATATAATAAAAACGTAAATTCATATTTTTATTGAAATTTAAAGTTTTTTAAAATTTTTTGTAATATTTCTTGGTTTTTTTTAAGATAGATCTATATTTATGTCATCATTTTCTTCTATAGAGTTTAGATCTTCATCTTTTTTTGGTTTATTATTTATTGATGGAGTATAAAATCAGTTGTTTCATACTTCATACATTTTATAGTATATTTTTTCTCGTATTCATAATCATAATGGTATAATTGCAAATCATATAATGGAAGGCAATAACAATAATAAATATAACTTCTCTTGTGTTCATCATATAGAAGAACCTTTTCGAACCAAACTATATATTAATATTGTAATTGCAAATCCTAATGTACTTCATATTAGTGAAGATCAAGCATAGTTTGGATTTCAAACTATTTCGATTTGGTTTATAGATAAAAACACGGATAACATTATGTGAAAACCAAGAACAATAAATAAAGTATTTAAGTCCGAACTAAATATCAAATATACTGGAGCCAATATTAAAAATAAAATTCCATTTGTTAGTAGCAATAATCACATTGTTTTGCTAGTGTTGTAGTATCTTTGACTAAAAAATAATCAATAAATTCAAGCGGTACTTAAGTTTCATATAAATGAACTCAAAAATCATATTAACAATAAAAGTAGCGGAAGTATAGGATTTGATTTTATAAATTCTCATGTTTGAGACATTCATTCTGTAAATATGCTACCTACAAAAGATAGTACCATAAAAAGTAATGCTGATATTATTCATCATATAATAAGTCATATAAAAAATTTACCAGTAAGTTCTCGTCATGAAGATTGACTTGGTTCTGTGTTAAATGTTTGTTTAATTTGTTCCATTTTTATTGTATATTTTAAATAAATTTTTATCTACACTTTATACTTTTTACATCAGATTCAAATATGTCACGTTCATCCTCTTTATCAGAAGAAAATGATATTATATATACATAGTCTTTATTTTTTATAAAAGCTTGTGTAAAATATATATTTTTTAAATTTCAATTTAAAATAGAACTTATTACTATTGATTTTAGTTTTTTATCTTTACATCTTGTTTCATATTCTTTTTGGTTTTCAAAGTCGTATCAGTCCAGTTTCATTTTTTCTTGGTTTTCTTCTACAAAAGACAAAAGATCTTTTGTTGTGTTTTGTTTTAGTATTATTATAGAATCAATGTATCAGCTGTTTTGTTTTTGTTTGTACACTTTTATCATTTTGTTTGATAAAAGATTGTAAGCAAAACCTGTGAACTCTTGGTTTTCTTCTTCAAAGGTGTTTTCTGTATAAAAATATCAGTAGAAATTTTCAAATTCAAATTCAAAATTTTCTTTGTCTCAGCATCAACTAAGTATAGTAATTCCTAGAATTAATATAATAATTAAAAATATTTTTTTCATTTTATATAAACATATAACTAAGTGAAAGTATTATTCCAATAGCTATACCAGCTATGAATGATTTTGTGTATACTATTTTTGAATTATCTTCTTTTGATCGTATGTGAGCTATAAGATATCATATCATTAAGCCACAAAAAATTAGATATCATGGCATTATAAAAGATCTGATAATCTCGTATACGTGATTTGAAAACAATATTTCTCATCTAAGAAAAAATAAAGCTACTATTATTGTTAAAAAAAAGAAGAATCATTTTAGTATTTCGAAGAATGTTTTCATCTGATAATAAATATGGTTAAATTATTAAAAACTTAAAGTGTTTTGATATTTACTATACTATTTTATTTTAATTTTTCTATTAATTTTTCCATAAGATCTATGTGGTCTTCTGT
>DATFJH010000073.1:0-3119 GCA_035269265.1 Candidatus Absconditabacterales bacterium | reverse complement strand
CAAATTGTGTGAATTAAATTCTCTGATAGCAAAAATCATTAAGTCAAAAGAAGACGAGATAACACTCACATTTGCTACAAAAATGTTTGGTTATGCACACGAAATTGTGTCGTGAAAACAAACAATTTATCCAATGTCTATTCAAATACCACTAGACAGCAGACTCAAAAAAATCTACAAAACCAACACCCCCTTTATTTGAAAGGGGGACAGGGGGTTTGAAAATAAAACCATCCAATCTTATTTCCAAAACCTTTCCCAAAAACACAACATTCCACCACTACACCTAGACTCCATACTACGATTAGATTATCGAAACAATTTTATCAAATAAAAAATAAATATATTTCTTGAACCTCTCCCTACCCTCTACTCTCATAAGAAGAATACAAATAGAGGTTTTTTAAAAAAACTATTGTAAAATAATTCTCAAAAGTTATACAAATCATACTTTTATTTTATTTTAAAAATAAAAATGGTTAGAGGACATCCTCAAATGAAAATAGAAGGAACGGCTTCTATAGGTACAAAATGACAAATAGTCATACCAAAAAACGTTAGAAAAAAATTTAATTTAAAAGCATGAGACGATCTTGTAGTTTTGTCTTCAGATTGTGCAACACTTTTGATAAAATCAGAAGATCTAAAAGAAATGATGAATAACTTTGAAAAAGTTATAAAAAATAGCAAAAGTATTTTGTAATTTAATATTAATTTAAAAAAAATGAAAACACTAAAAGAAATTTTTAAAGAAGTAAAAAAACATACAATTTTCCAAAACAAAAAAATGCTTGCAGTAAGTATTGCTACGTTTGTTTTAATAATAATTGTTGTCGCTTTTTCTCAACAAGATATTGTAACTTGAGAAAAATTAGATTTTTTTGTAGAAACAAAAACAATTGAAGATTTTAACAATGAAATTGAAATAAACAAACCTGGTAAAATTGTTGGTGCTGAAGAGATAGTAATATCATCTCAAGCAATGTGAACAGTAAAAGATATAAAAACAAAAGAATGAGACGATGTTGAAAATGGATCTATATTGGTAGAGTTAAATGATAATTTAGC
Organism: Candidatus Absconditabacterales bacterium; assembly: GCA_035269265.1. Classification (GTDB taxonomy): domain Bacteria; phylum Patescibacteriota; class Gracilibacteria; order Absconditabacterales; family Absconditicoccaceae; genus JALOAF01. Next base: position 2,051 of record DATFJH010000073.1, on the reverse strand, counting down.
AAATTATGGTATTATGGTAGAAAAAGCAAGAAATGCTCTTAATACTGCTCGCCTACAATATTGACAAAACAAAAATCAACTAGAACAAACAATAAAAAACAATCAAATAGCTTTGGAGTCTTCACAAAATAATTTGAACACAACCCAAACACTATCAGAACAAAATATAAAATCAGCCGAAAATAATTTAAAAACAGTAGATAGTCAAAAAAATTCAATAATTTTACAAATGGAATCAGAAAAAACAAAATTAAAATCTTTACTAGACAATGTATTGCACCAAAACGACACAATACTATGAACAACAAGCAAATACAAAACAATGAACGATAATTATGAAATATATCTTTCTGCAAAAAACACATCTTTCAAATTAAAATGACAAAAAGAGTTGTCAAATCTATACAAACAAAAGGATGTATTAGATTGAATGGAAATATCACAAAACATAACAAATAAACAAATAAAAGAAAATATAGAAAAAATGGATACAATATACAAAGATATAAAAAATCATTTGGAAACAATGCAAAACATTTTCACAAATTCTGTAAGTTCTACATCCTTTCCACAAACACAAATTGACTGACTAATTGCTAACAATAATTGACTACAATCTTCTATGCAGTGAAACTTTAGTGTTTTTACAAACTTAAAACAAACTGTAGAATCTAGCTTTATAGAAAAAGACTGAGAAATAAAAATAATATGATCTGAATCAACCACAATATGATATCAAAGTACTTTAGCATCTACAGAACAACAACTATCAAACGCAAACATTGGATTAAAAACAGCCGAACTAAACTATCAAGCTATATTAGAAAACAAAGAAAATACACTATGATTGGCTGCTGCAAACATAAAAAATGCCGAATTAGCTTATCAAGAAGCATTAAAACAGTATGAAAAATTAAAAATAAAAGCACCAATTACATGAAATGTTTGAAAAATCTTGGTAGATAAATGACAAGAAATATCTATGTGAGTACCAATATTGACTATAATAAACAATTCTGATCCTATAGTAGAAATATGAGTTAATTCAAAAGAGTTAGAAGTAATAAATAGCTGATCTACAATAAAAATAGATTATATGTGAAAAACATTATCTTGAGAAATAATTTCTATTTGATCTCAAGCATGAAAAAACTGATTGTACAATGTAATAATTAAATTAAAAGAAAAAATAGAAATTATTGGAGATACCGCAAAAATAAGAATCTACAACAAAAACCAAAAACTTGCATTACCAATAAATATTGTTAATCCATTGGAAGAAAATAATTGATATATATATGTAATAAAAAATTGAGAACCTGAAATATTAAATATAACTTTTGGAGAAGTGTGGTGAGATAAAATTGAAATAATTACACAGATACCAAAAAACACGGAGATAATCACAAACAATATATCAAATTATAATCCAAATATTCACGATTTAAAAATTGAAAATTAAAAATCAAAATTTAATATTCATAATCAAAAATTAATTATTAACCATAAAATATAAATGAACGAACAATATAACAAAATACAAAAAAAATTACTATGATGATTTTTCTGATTTTGGATAAAAAAACGAAGATTTACCTTTATATTGGTATGAATAATTGTTTTTTTATGAGTATCTTCTATGGTAAGCATACCAAAAGAATCTTCTCCAGAAATTGATTTTTGAGTTGTTAGCATATCTACACTATACCAATGAGCTACACCACAAGACATAGACAACTTAATAACAAACAAAATTGAAAAAGAAATTAAAGATATAAGTTGAATAAAAAAAATTAGTTCAACAAGTAGTTCATCAATTTCAAATATAATGATAGAATTTGAAAATGATGCAGATATGACACAATCATTGGTAGACATAAAAGATGCTGTAGACAAAATCAATCTACCAAGCGACGCAGAAACACCAGTTGTACAAGATATTTCAGTAAATAATGAAATGATGTTTTCTGTATTAATTTATTGAGATCAAGATAAATTTTCTCAATTTTATCTAAAAGATAAATGAAGAAAAATAAAAGCTAATTTAGAAT
>DATFJH010000072.1:0-6523 GCA_035269265.1 Candidatus Absconditabacterales bacterium | reverse complement strand
TCAATCTATTAGTTTTGAGTGGATTATCAATCCTGCTGATACTAGTCCAAAAGATTTGTATGAATATTACATGCAAGCATGGAAAAGTGGATTAAAAACAGTATATTATGTAAGAAGTATGACACTAGATGTGAAAGAATGTGCTAGTTGTTCATGATAATATAAGATATTTGTAAGTAACGGTCATAACGCAGTACTGTGTTATTCCCTACACAAAAAAAACTTTACATAATTGTTTGTAAACCATGAAATTAGGTAAATATAGACACTACAAAAACAAAGATTATGAGGTAATTGCAATTGCTAAACATTCTGAAACCAATGAAGACTTAGTGATATACAAAGCTTTATATTCTTGTGATGAATATCCTAAATGACAAATACGAGCAAGACCACAAAAAATGTTCGAAGAAAATGTTGTTGTAGACTTAGAAACTATGCCAAGATTCAAATATATTGAAAAATAAAGAAACATATATTCGTAAGGAACAGTCGCGACTGTTCCCTACACGTAGAATAAATTAAAATATTTAACTTATAAATTATTAGAAAAAATGGAAAACTTAACAAACTATGAACGATATCCTGTGAAATTAGAGGATAAAGTAGAAGATTTGAAATTGGATATTTATGATCCAAAAACAGATTCAATTGTAGAAAAAAACATCAAAGATTACCAAGGTAAACGACTGGTATTGTTCTTTTACCCTGCTGACTTTACTTTTGTATGTCCTACTGAGTTAAAAGACCTAAACAATGCTTATGCTGAGATTAAAGATGCTAATGCAGAAGTTTTGGTAGTAAGTACAGACACTGTATTTTCTCATAAAAGATGGATTGAGACAGAAAAATTACTGGAAGGATTTGGAATACAAATGGTAAGTGATAGAAAATGAGATATTAGTGATCTATTTAATGTATTAAATGATGAAAGTGGAAACTCTGAAAGAGGTACATTTATAATATCTCCAGAGGGAGTTGTAAAATCTATAGAAATTAGTACAGAACCGGTAGGAAGAAGTTCTGATGAACTTGTAAGAAAACTACATGCATTAGAATATGTAAGAACAAATCCTGGTCAAGCATGTCCTGCTAGCTGGAATAGTGGACAAAAAGTTTTGAAACCTGGAATTGATATTGCTGGTATGGTTGCTGAACATTTGGATAAATAATTAGCACTGTCATTCCGAGTGTAATCGAGGAATCTCTTTAACTTTTTTATAAGAGATTTCTCCACTCCTATATACTCGGTCAAAATGACACATACTTTATTATATAATAAACTTATAAGAAATGGTTTAAAACCGTTACCCATACAAAACAAATATTTAACACATTATTGATACTTATGAATGAATTAACACCAAATCAAATATTTAACCCATCATGAAATGATGACACAAACAAAAGAACAATAATAAAAGGTAATACAACTGGTTTATTTAACCTAAATAATACCAAATATAATTGGGCTAAGTGAATGTATACTGTAATGATTGGTAATTTTTGGGTACCAGAAAAGGTTTCTGGACTTGGAGATGATGCAACAAATTATGAGAATGATCTAACGCCAGAAGAAAAGGTTGCTTATGATGGAATTTTGTCTTTCTTAATATTTTTGGATAGTATACAAACAGTTAATTTACCAAATATAGCTGATTATATTACAGCCCCTGAGATTCAATTATTACTATCTATACAAGCTTACCAAGAAGCAATACATTCTCAAAGTTATGCAACTATATTGGAAAGTGTAGTAGATGCTGGAAAAAGAGAAAATATATATTATTTTTGGAGAGACGATGAATTACTTTTGGAAAGAAATAAATATATAGGAAATATATATCAAAAGTTTATAGATAAACAATCTGATGAAAACTTTTTTGAGGTATTGATAGGGAACTACCTATTGGAATGATTATATTTTTATAATGGATTCGCATTCTTTGACACACTAGCTGATCATCAAAAGATGAAAGCTACAGATAGGATGATAAGCTATATTAGAAGGGATGAATTGACTCATGTAACATTGTTTGCAAACATATTTAATGAAATTAAAGTAGAATTTCCAGAAATGTTTGATGAAAATAAAATATATGATATGTTTAAGGTAGCAGTAGAGCAAGAAATAAAATGGTCAAATCACATATTGTGAGATAAAATCATTTGAATAAATGGTAAAAATACAGAACAATATACAAAATATTTGGCAAATGAAAGATTGAAGTTGATTGGATTAAAACCTTTGTATGAATGAATCACAGACAATCCTTATAAGCATCTAGAAAGACTGCAAGATGACAATATGGGAAAATGAAATTTTTTTGAATCAACAGTAACAAACTATACTCAATCTAGTAGTATGAAAGGAGACTGGGACTTCTAATAGTTAAAAGTTCGTAAAGTTATCAAATTAAAGGTTTATTTGTTAAAATTCAAAGAATGAAAGTAAAACTAATTGACCAAAATAAGTTAGAAAGTGAGACTTTGTTGAAGGATCTTTTGAGTAAAAACGAAAAAACCATCTTGTATTTTTATCCAAAGGATAATACACCTGGTTGTTCTTTGGAAGCTAATGCTTTTTCGAAAAACAAAGAACTATTTAACAAAAATGGTATATGAGTAATATGAGTCAGTAAAGATTCTTGCAAGTCTCACATCAATTTTATAAACAAGCAAGACCTGGATATCGACTTAATTTCTGATGAAAATCTAGAATTACACAAAAAATTCTCTGTTATTTGAAAAAAAAGAATGTATGGTAAAGTATATGAATGAGTAATTAGAAGTACATTTTTGTTGGATAAAGAGTGAAATGTTTTGCAAGAATGGAGAAATGTAAGAGCAAAATGACATGTAGAAAAATTAATTAGAGAATTGTGAATTGATAATAAATAAAAAATCATTAATAATTTATTTAGCTATTATTTAATTATATATTTCAATAAAATGACAGTGAATGTTACAATACAAGATCCTGAATGAAACAGTATTTGAACTTTTGGTGCCGAAGATAACAAAAGTTTTTCTAATATGGCTAAAAACAATGATGTTGAGATAATGACTTCATGTGGTGCTGGGGCTTGTGGTATATGTAAATGTAAAATAATTGAAGGACATGAATATATACAAGTTGATAAAATATCTAAACCATTGTCCGATTTACCTACTGATGATAAATGAAAAATAGATACAATATTTACTTGTATTGCGGGCGTAAAAAGTGAATATATAGACGATGGAAATGATTATGATATAGTATTGCAAAGAAACATATAATTTAGTATAAAGTTGGAAAGTTGAAAGTTATAAAGTCTTTGTCATTTCGAGTATCAAGTATTGCGAAAGATCTTTTACTGTAATTCTGAGCCTGCCTGCCGGCAAAGGCAGGTGTTATTGTTGCGAAGAATCTAACTTTAGATTTCTCGCAAGGTAGAACAACTCGAAATGACAGTTGTAAAATAATAAATAACTTTTAGTCTAATAAAATATTTAAAAAATGAAAGAAACTATTAAAAATTTGACAATGGCATTTGTATGAGAATCACAAGCAAGAAATCGTTATGATTTGTATGCAAAAATAGCTAAGAAAGAGTGATATGTCCAAATTGCAAAGATATTTGAGGAAACTGCATTACAAGAAAAACAGCATGCTAAGTGGTTTTTTAACATGTTACAAGAAGTAAAAAAAGATGAATGACTGGATATAAACATGATAGATGTACCAACCTCTACAGCTAGTAGATATTGAGACACACTAACAAATCTAAAAACTGCTATTGAATGAGAAAATGAAGAATATTCAGAGTTATATCCAAAATTTGCAAAAGTAGCAGAAGAAGAATGATATCTAGAATTTGCAAAAAGGATTAGAGCTATAATGGTTTCTGAAATGCATCACGAAGAAAGGTTTAAAAAATTGTATGAACAAGTAAAAGCAGAGACTGTATTTAAAAAAGAAGAAGAAATTGAACGAGTATGTATGGAATGTGGATATGTTCATAAATGAAAAAATGCACCAGAACTGTGTCCAAGTTGCGATCACCCTACTGGTCATTATATAAGGAAATGTGAAGAATACTAAAATAGTCACAAGTTGAAAGTTACAAATAAAAAATAAAGATATAAAAAAACTCGAGCAATGCTCGAGTTTTTTAATTAATGTTTAAAATTTATTGTGGAGTGTTTTCTGAGTTTTCTTTACTTTCTTTTTTAACATAATCTTCTTGCTCTGTTTCTCCTACTTTTTCAGATTCATTGGTTAAATCTTTTGATTTGGGAACAATTTACGAATAAATTCTTTTAAAAATTTCTTTTTTGCTTTTTCTTTTTCTGGTTTACTTAATTCATTCGATAACTTATCAGCATCTTCTTTAATTTTGGCCGTAGGCTTTAATTCCTCAATTTTTTCCAAATTTTGCATTTGATTTATATTCATTTTTTAATATTTATCAGCTAAAACTTGTTCCAACCATTGTTCTGGATCTCACTCTTTTTGACGATCTGCCATCTCTGCTGCGTGTATTCTCTCCAACACTTGAAAAAGTTTTTGCAGTTCATCCAATCATTCTTGTAGGTCCATTTGGTCTATTTTTTCCATGCTTGATACTAGTACTTTGTATATTCCATTTAATATTCTATCAGTATAATTTTTTGTTTTTACGGCTTTTATTAATTTCACAAATATCACATCCAATTTTTCAAATTTTTGTAACAAAGAAATTAGCTCTGTTTTTTTTTCTTGTGAGCTAAGTGCTTCAAACTCTTCTATTGCTTTGTTGTAAACTGTCATATAAATATTTGATGTAAAATATTTTGTGAATAAATTATAATCAAAAAAAATATTTTTGCAAATTTTGGTATTTATTTAATTCTTTTCAAATCTCTCCTAAACACAAAAAATATTACTACTGCTGCCAAGAAATCTGCTAAAGGAAAAGAATACCAAACTCAGTTTAAACCAAAAATTCTTGGAATAATCAAAAGCATTGGAAGTAAAATCAAAACTTGTCTCATAATAGCAAACCAAAATGCTGGTCTAACTTTTCATAATGCTTGATAAAATCCACTAGCAACGATCTGAAATCATATCAGAGGGAACATCATTACTATAATTCTCATAGCAGGAATTGCCATTTTTAATAATTCTTGATCAGTAGAAAACAAATTCAACAGTAATCAGGGAAATATCATCGATATAGCGAATATTGCTATACAAAAGATTGTTAGTACTTTAATCGAGAGTAATGTCACCTCTTTTACACGAGTCTTAAATCATGCTCAATAATTGTATCAAAGTATTGGTTGCATTCATTGCACTACACCAAACATTGGCATAAAAAATACCATCAAAGCTCTATTTATAATACCATATGCTGCTATCGCTAGACTTCATCAATATATTCATAAAAGATTGTTAATCAAAATAACTACTCCACTTGCTGCAACCTGTCTAGCTAGAGAAGGAACTCAAACTAAGAATATTTCTTTAAATCTTGCAAAACGAATTTTATAATCTGATATTTTGGTTTTGATAAGATTGTGTTTACCAAAATAATATTTTAAAACTATTGTACTACCAACTGCTCGAGAGATTACTGTAGCTCGAGCTGCTCCTGCCATTCACATATCTAAGCCAAAAATCATAATTGGATCTAATATAATATTAATGATTGCAGAAACAGTCATTACTATCATGGCAGTTTTGGCGTGTCATACTGATCTAATTACACTATTGTTTCACATATTGAAACATAGAAATACTATACCTATAAGTAATATAGAAAAATATTGAGAAGCATATGTCATAATTTCTGGTGTTGCTCCAAAAAACACCAAAAGTGGCTTGACAAGAAATAGTCATAGTACAGCAAAAATAACTGCTATTAAAATATTTACAGTTTGAAATGTACCAAATGTTTTGGCTACATATCCATATTTTTTTTTTCATAACTTTCTAGAAATTACTGATGCAGCTCAGATTCACATTGTCATTGCAAAAGCTCATATGATCATCTGTATAGGAAAAACTATTGATAATGCTGCAATTCATTCTGTACCTACTCCTCTACCAATAAATATAGTATCTACAAAGTTGTACAAAGACATTACAAGCATACCAATAACTGCTGGTGCTGATTGTTGTGCTAATAGTTTTCATATTTTTTCTTGTCATAAATGCTTTGGATTCATTTTTTTGTTTAAATAAAAAAATATAGACGAGATATTATAGAACAATAATTTTCTTATTCAAGCCTTTGTCTAATAATCTTCACTTAAGATTATTTTAAGGTACATGTATATACTGTAATCGTTATCATGATAACAAGCGCAATGGATAATGGTTAATTGAAAATAGGTAATTATCACTTATCAACTATCAATTATCCATTAATTTATATTATTACTTTACAAAAAATGAAAAACAAATTGATGTTGGCTTCTATTATAGGAGCATGACTAATGACAGTTGGTATAGCTACATATGCTTACCAATGAAATCCTGGAACTATGAATCCAG
>DATFJH010000071.1:0-7394 GCA_035269265.1 Candidatus Absconditabacterales bacterium | reverse complement strand
CTAGTTTCAAAATCTGGAGATTTGATATCTACTACAATTCACAATCCAAACCTACTTTTGAGCCTAGGTTCTATATTTATCAATTCTTTTGGTGGACGATCTCCACTAAGTATTACTTGTTTTTTCTTCATATGAAAGTCATTAAAGATATTGTGAAATATCTCTTGTGTTTTATCTTTTCATGACAAAAACTGAACATCATCCAAAAGTAACACATCTATATCATTGAATTTTGCTAATAGATTATTTAATTTATTTTTTCTTAAAGCATCCACTATTTCATCAATTAGTTTGCTAGTAGGCAAATATATTACTATTTTATCTGGATGCTCTGCCATTATTTTGTTTCCTATAGATTGCATCAAATGTGTTTTACCAAGTCACACATTTCAATATATAAATAGAGGATTGTAAGCAGTACCAGGGTTTTCAGATACGGCTTTTGCAGCAGAAAATGCAAAATTATTGTTTGCTCATGCTACAAAATTTTCAAAACTATATATAGGATCAAACAATATTCCAAAAAATTCTGATAGTTTATTTTTTATTTTTGGTTCTATAGTATGTTCTTTTTTGTTTTCTTTTAGGTTTAAAAGTTTTTTGAGGTCAGTTGTAAGGTCACCACCATTGTTAAACGGAGTGTATACAGCAAATTTTGTATCAAACTGAGGATTGTAAATTTCTTTTACAGATTCTTTTAGTTGTTTACCAAAAAATTTTTTAACTTGAGTCATAACAAACTCGTTTGGTACTCAAACATATACAGCTTGTTCATTTTCATCTATATTTACGATTCATACATTTTTAAGAAAAGAAAAAATTTTCTTTGGATCGTTTTGGGTCGCTAGATGTTTTACAACCTGTTCCCATATAGATAGCAAAAATTGCTTTTTATCTTTGTCGTATGATTTAACTATATCTATTAACACTTTCTAAATTTTATAATATAAATATATTTTGTATTATTCATCGTCATTCTGAGCAAAGTCTATTAATCTAAATCTGTCATTTCGCTGCGTCCCGCACAAAGTTGAGGAGAAATATTCTTTTTTGCGAGAATTTTTTAAAACACCTGTTTACAGTGGATATATATCGCAATAATTAATAGTTGATATAATAAACTTAAAAGATGGCGGTTTTTATTATAATGGCCATCAAAACTTATTTTCTACTATAAAAATTTTCCACACAATAACAAACAAATTTTGTCTTATTTTTGTATCATTTCTATGAATATTTTTTTCATGTTCTTATGAGTAATTTTTTCTAAGGCTTTATCAAATTCATATCGTTCGCATTTATTCAATTCTTTTTCTTGTATTTTTGTTTTTTTATTGTTAACATATGCTATTCGATATTTCACAGTTTTATAATATTGTTTTCATTTCAATTTAAAATTATATTCCAACAATCGAAACTTGTTTTGATCAACATTTATATCACTTATTCATACTTCTTCTTTTAATTCTCTTTTGGCTGATTCCAATTCTGTTTCTCATTTTTCTGCATGTCATTTAGGAAATCACCAAAAATTTCAATTTTCAGTTTTTTGATTTATTAACAAAAATTCTTTTTTTCAATTTTCATTCATATATACTGGTATTATTCAATACGAGTAATCTTTTTTCATTTTTCTTTGTAATTGTTTTAAAAAGTTTTGTCATCTCGAATTGTTCTAACTTGCGAGAGATCTCTTTAAATATAAATTAAAAGATATTTTAGACCCAGGTCTCCTTCTCTTGCTTCGCAACACCCCAGGGTGGTATCTCTTGCTTTGCAATTCACCTTCTTCACCTAGTCCACTTCGGTCGAAATGACAAGTATGTGTTTTATCTAAACTTATAAATTTTGGCCACTTCCAAAACCTCATCCATTTCTGTTTCAATATCATCTTCCAATTTTAAGTCTGGTTCTATTCATTGCAGGTCTATGTTTGTTTTAGATCTACCTGTAAATCGTTTTGCTACAGTATACTTAAACATAGAACCATCAGTATATTCTACCAAATTTTGTACAGATCCTTTACCAAAAGATTTTGTTCCCAATAATATACTGTTTGGTAAATAATCTTTTATTACTCCAGCAAATATCTCGCTAGCACTCGCGGAACCTCAGTTTATTAATACAACAATATTTTCATCGCTAAGTTTTGGAGTCGAGTTATTTGATACCATTTCTAATTCTATATTTTTATATTTTATGTTTACGGTTGATTTTCCATCAGGAACAAAATAGTTTAATATATATCATACATCATCTAGCACTCCACCAGGATTATTTCTTACATCAAATATATATTTTTCGCAACTTTTATCTTGAAAATAGTTTATAGCTTTTTTAAATTGATTTCTACTCTTAGAATTAAACTGATTTATACTTACATAACAATTTCATCATTCCATCAATTCATATTCTATATTTGGTAGAATAATTTTTTCTCTTTTAATTTTCAAAATTTTTTCTTGGTCTCATCTTTTTACTGTTATATCTACAAAAGTTCAGGCTGGTCACTTTATCCAATCAACTAATTCTTGTGTACTTGTATCTTTTGTTATTTTATGATTTCATACCTTTACTATTATATCTCAAGCTTTAACTCAATATTTTTCAGCTGGTGAGTTTTTTAAAGGAGAACTTATTATAATAATTCAAGGTCTAATCATATCTATGTAAGCTCAAATTCATTCAAAACTACCATTTAACGAATCATCAAAATTTTTTGCTTCTTTTGGTGGAAAAAATACTGTATATGGATCATTTATTGCATCTATGTATCATTGTATAGCTCAATAATCCATTTGGTTTTGATTTATTTCTTTTGGATATATGTAGTTTTCATCTAGTTTTTGTTGTATGTCTTTAAAAACCTTATTTATAATTTCTTTTTTATCATTACTTACATTTATTTTATCTCATTGATATATCATATATTTGGTCCAATCTAAGTTTATTTTTTCTCATCTTTTATAATTAAACTTTCTATTGTCTTTGATATTCAATAATCAAACGACTTTTTCTTGAGTCAAATATTCTTCAATAGGTAGTTGTCATTTTATATTTGGAAAAATATCCATATAAATTCATTTTTGCAAAGATTTATATAATTCAGAATTTCTTCTTACATTATCATATTTTACTTCTATATATTGCCAACTTTCGGGTACTTCTTGACCTATTCATTCAAAGTATACAGTCAAAAAATCTCATAGATTTAAAAAGTTTTCAGCAAAACTTAGTCAAAACAATCAAATAGTAGAAATTATTATTCATAAGATTATTTTTTTCATTTTTTTATTTTATATATTAAATCAAATACAAAAATACTTATTTAGTTTTTTTTTACAAACAAAAAACTGGTTAATAATAATTAACCAGTTCTGTTTTTTAGTTTAAAAGAATCTTTTCTTTTCTTTTGGCAATAAAATTGTCAATTCTTTTTTTATTGCTTTTAGACCTCATATTGGATCTAATAAGCCTCAGTCTTTCATCTGAGAGATTACCCCAAGATTTCTCTACAAACGATACTTCATCTTTTTTTTTGGTTTTTTCTTGAAAAATACTCATACAGTTCTTTTTAGTTTAACAATTTTTTTAACATAAAAAAAGATAATAAAAAAAACATCAATATCAAGTCTATTTTCTACAAATTGTCAATTATTTTAGAAAACTTATCACATCTATCATAAACATTCTTGAACATATCAAAACTTGCTGATCATGGAGAAAACAGTATGCTTTTTATCTTTAATTCTTTTGCTTTGTTAATAGAGTATTTTACTGCATTTTGCAGACTATCAAAAATTTTATATTCAATATTTTTTTCTTTACATATTTTTTTAAATTTTTTTGCTGTTTGTCATATTAAACACATAAATTCTACTTTTTTTTGCAATTCATCGCTTATTCGGACATATTCTTCTCATTTATCATAACCTCAGGCTATTAGTATAATTTTATCTTCAAAACAACTCAGGGCTGCATTTAGTGCTTGAGAAGATGTGCATATTCCATCATCATATATTTTTATTCAATTTATTGTTTTTACAAGTTTCATCCTATGTTCTAGTGGTTCTATTCCACCAACCACATTCCAAAATACTTTTTCATTTCGTTTTATTTTTTTATTATCAAAATATTTCCATATTACTTTATAAATTGCATTCCAATTTCATTTGTTATGTTCTCATAAAAACTTAGTTTTATCCAAATCAAATTCATTTTTATAAGGTTCAATGCGAGTGTGTTCAAAAGTTTTTGTATCAGATTTTTTGATTATTTGTTTATATTTTTCAATTACATCATTACTTGTTGTAATGTATTTTTTTGTATATCTTATTAGATTAAATTTACTGTCAAAATATTCTTTTATGTCGGTATGCCAATCTAGATGATCAACTCATAAGTTTGTCAGTATACTATAATCAAAACTAAAATTATTCAATTTGTATAGCATAAAAGATGAAACTTCTAATATTATTAGATGTTCTTTATTTTTTTTATCATCCAATATTTGATAGATTGTATCAGATAGAGGAGTTCAAAAATTTCACGATAAATGAACCTTGGTGTTTATTTTTAATTTTTTAAAAATTCATTTAAATAAATTGTACATTATGTGTACTGATGTTGATTTTCAGTTGGTTCATGTTATACCTATAAATTCTAACTTATTTTCCAATCACTTTTTTTTTATGATATCTCATAAAAAATTTAATTCAGAAAAAACTTTGTCTCAATAATTTAAGTATAATTTATGATTTTTTTTTATTCCTGGTGAACAAATTATTTTTTTTGATTTTGACAATAAATCATCGTCCCAATCTTTGTCATCCATTAGTATGTTTTTAAGATTCAACTTGTCCAGCAATCTATTCAAACTATTTCATACTTTACCTTTTCCAAATATTATTATCATATTATCAGTTTTTTGTAAAATAAAAATCTCACAATATTTATAATAAAAATACTTTTTATTGCAAAACAAAGCAAAGTAAGTAAAAAAGTTAAAAATATTAACTTTGGAACTTTTAACTTTCCACTAATTTGTATGATAGGATTTTTTGATAGTTGATTTTGATGATTACAGACAATGAAATATTTTTATGATCTATACCCAGATTATGATTATGTTTTTCTTGCTGACAACAAAAATTGTCCATTTTGAGAGAAGAATTGAGATGAAATACAAAAGATTACCTTTGATGCTTTAAACTGGTTTTTTGATAATTGAGCTAAATTGGTTATTATAGCATGTAACACAGCAGCAGCATATTCTATCAGAAAACGACAAGAGCTTTATCCTCAAAAAAAAACATTATCTATTACAGTGCCCTGAGTAGAAGAAATAATAAATAATTGAAAAGATAACTGATCTATCTGAGTTTTAGCCACAAAGGCTACTGTTATGTCTGATATATACAATGATTTATATCAAAGATTTTGATGAAAGGGTAGTCCAGGTTTCAATTTTGTAATGGCTCCAAAATTGGTAGATATGGTGGAGTCTTGAGTAAACAATGATTCACAAGTTGTCTCTCAAATAAATGATTATTTATTAAATTTTCCAAATGATGTTTCTACTTTAATACTTTGATGCACTCACTTTTCTGTTTATAAAAAGTATTTTGAAAAGTTGTTTTCTTGAAAAATAATAGATCCTTCTTATTATTCTGCTAAAAAATTTACTGATTATCTAAAAAGACATTCAGAAATAAAGAAGAATTTGTCAAAAAAATGAAATATTAATTTTTTTACTACATGAAATGTTGAGCATTTTAACAAAATATGATCAAAAATACGAGGATTTGATATTAATTCAAAACAAATCATTCTTTAGAAAACAAAATAATCCAACAAATTAATCTATAAAATATAATTTTTCAATTTTTTCTACGCTTTTATCCCAATCAAATTTTTTTTCAGGTATTTTTTCATAATTTCATTTTAATACGTCTTTTGTTGCATTTATAATATCGCTTACAGATCATGGTTTTATAAATTTAACTTTTCACCATATTACCTCAGGTATTGCGCTAGTTTTTGTAGTTATTATTGTTTTTCACATAGCCACAGATTCGGTGTGCACACTACCAAATCATTCTGATATAGATGGAGCAATTACACAATCACATGATGCCACAAGATTTCTTAAATCTTTTTTAGAAAAACCATTGAATACCTGAATGTTTCTTTGTCATTGCGAGGTACGAAGCAATCTTAGTTTATTCAAGATTTTTTTACTCCTTTTTGATTCAATTATATTAAAAACTACCATTACATTTTCTAATTTCAATACTTCTGGCAATGCTTTGATTAAATAGTCTATACCTTTGGATTTCCCAGCATGACCAAAATATAAAAAAATAAATTTATCATCTCGTTTATATTTCTTTCTAACGGCAAATATTTCTTTACTATCTACGTTTTTTATGTTCCAAAAATTATCATCGATTCAATTATGTATTACTTTTATTTTTCTTTCATCAACCTTATAATTTTCTTTTAGTTCTTTTGCTGTATTGTTTGATACACAGTGATATATATCATATTTTTTCATAAAAATTATTTTTTCAAAAATTTTATAAACTAGTCACCCAAATAATCATTTATATTTAAACCAAAGCTTTCCAAATATTTCGTGTACAGTCAAAATAACCTTTATTTTAAGTTTTTTTCATAATATTGAAGCTGGTATTGCTCATCCATAGGTACTAGCATGTATGATATCTATTTTTTTTTGTTTTAATATTCTTTTTCATAAAGATATAGATTTTATCATAAATTGTATTCTGTTTTTTCATACTCTATAGATTTTTGTGTCTAACAATTCTTCATATTCTTTCAAGTCATTGCCATATCTACTAGTCAACACAATGACTTTATATCACTTTTTTTGCAATCTCAAAATTATGTTTTCAAAAACATTTTCCACACCACCTCTATGGGGTAAATAATAATCCAAAACAAACAATATAGTTTTCATAAGTTTATTTATTTTAAACATTATTTTTATAGTTTAATTTCTTTGTACTTCAAGCTTTTAGTTTGTTTACTAAAAAAGTGGTTCAAAATTTGACAAAAAGCAACTTTAGGATTAAAATATAATAAATTAATTTTTACTAATTATATAAATCTCAAAATGCAATTATTTAAAAATAGAATTAACAAAAGATTAAGTAAACTTAGTGTAGCAACATTATGAACCCTAATTGCTATTCCATTATGATTTAAGCTTTTGCTTTTAATTATAGTTATGTTGAATATTTATTCTTCATGAGAACAGCATCATGCAGCAGCAAAAATTGTATTGCCAGTTTGTGAGTGAAGTCTATCTTCTGATTGTGGTGACTACAACTTAGATTTAGAAAATTGTAATAAAAATTATCAAGCATGAT
>DATFJH010000070.1:0-4249 GCA_035269265.1 Candidatus Absconditabacterales bacterium | reverse complement strand
GTTCCAGCAAAAAGTGATCATCGCATCACATGATTTGCTCAAGCTGCTAGTGCTAGATTCATATCTCTAGGAGATCTGATTCCTCCATCTGCTCGCACAAATCCTCAGTGTTTTTTGGCTTCTTGGCTACATTTGTATACTGCTGTAAATTGTGGTCTTCATACTCAAGTTTTCATCCTAGTGGTACACATTGCTCATGGTCAGATTCATACTTTTACACCATTTGCACCAGCTTTGATTAAATCGCGAGTAGCGTCTTCTGTGATTACATTTCATGCAATTAAGGTCGGTTCGTCTCCAAATATTTTTCTAAATTTTTTGATATTTTCTATCATGGATTTTTGATAACCATGTGCAGTGTCCAACACAAAAATATTTATTCACCATTCGTGTAGTTTGTGTACCTTTTCTTCAAAACTATTTATTCACACAGCCACTGCCAAATTTAATTTTCAATTTTTATCTAAAGTAGGTGAATAAATTTCATTTCTAATTGTATTTTTTTTTGTTAAGATTCATTTTAATATTCATTTTTTATCTACTATAGGTAGGGAAGATATATTATTTTTGTCCATAAGCTCAAATGCCTCTTGATTTGAAATTCACTCTATGCCTGTAATCAACTTACTTTTCTCAATATTTCACAATAGTGAAAATTGATCTAAGTTTTTTAAATCTTTTGGTTTAAATATTCATGTGGCTTTGTTTTTGTCGTCTATCATGATTACACAATTGTGATCTCTTTTGTGAATTATTCACATAGCATCTCTTATTGTATTGTTTTCTTTTACTGTGATGGGTGTGTCATATTTTGGATTTGCGTTTTTTACATATTTTATCACTCTTTCTAATGTTTCCAAAGACATATCTTGTGGTAAAACCACCAATCCTCCATAGCGAGCCATAGTTTCAGCCATTCTTTTTCCTGCTATTGCATTCATATTGGCTACCACTATAGGATTTTTTGTTCAAAAAGAGTGGTTTGGTGTTATATTTATTTTTAATCTAGATTTTCACTCAAAATAATTTTGATATAAAAATACATCTTGATAGGTTAATTCTTCGTTTTCATACACTTTGTTGTTGAATTTCATTTTTATTTATTTATATACTATATAAAAATAAGCCAATTTAGGTATAAGAAATTTGTTTATAAAAAGCAATAAAAAATTAAAACGTAGATATTAACTGATTTTTTAAACAACCATTTTTTTTAAAAAATTACTTGATTTTGGATACAATATTAATATAAACTTTTTCACGTGCATATTTTTTTTATTATGCGGGTATGATGTAATTGGTGTAGCATAGCAGACTTCAGCTCTGCTTGCACGGGTTCGAGTCCCGTTACCCGCTGTTTGTTTTTAAAAATAAAAATGTTTAAACAAATAGTTTTGGGTCTTTTGTTTATTTGAGCTTGAGTAGCAATGACTTATTACTCTGCTCAGATAGTTGAAATGATGGGCAGAAACGATCGAGCAGAAAAGAATTTGTGATGAACCAGAAACGCGATAGTGTTGTTTGGTTTTTGATTAATTGTTTTATGAACATTGTTTATGTTTTGAGTGTTGGAAATGTCTTCACCGACAGAGATAGCAACTTCAGAGATTACTGGTTAGTTTTATGGGGGAGTGGCAGAGCGGTCAATTGCATCAGACTGTAAATCTGACGCCTCACGGCTACACAGGTTCAAATCCTGTCTCCCCCAAATTAAATTATGTGGGTTACACACAGGTTTTCATTCGGCAGGTTTGCCGAACAAGAATTCTGTCTCCCCAGACTTAAATTAACATTTGATGGGTTCTTAGCTCACTGGCTAGTCCCGCAGCATTGCGGGATTGCACGAATAAAGTCATGGTAGTGAGATGTAAGTGTGGTTAAGTATATAAGGGTTCTTAGCTCAGCTGGCTAGAGCGCCTGCCTTGCACGCAGGAGGTCATGGGTTCGACTCCCATAGAATCCAAATTTGTTTGACTTAATACTTTAATATGTATTATTTGTACTTACTAAAATGAAAGAGGTTTTATTTGGGTATAACAAATAATGTAGCTAGAAGGTTACAAGAACACTTGATGTGAGAAGTTTATTCTACCAAAAGAATATGAAGTCGTATTGTTTTGGTTTGATATCTGACTTTAAAGTCTAAAAAAGACGCTTTGGAATTAGAGTTGAAGCTGAAAAAATCTGGACATATTGATAGAATCATTCATTATAAATGATTTGTTTCTTATGGTGATATTGATTAATGTATATATGGATTTAGCTCAGCTGGCTAGTCCCGCAATTCTGCGGGATTGCAGCAGGGAGGTCATGGGTTCGACTCCCATAGAATCCAATTCTTAATCTATGTAAGAGTTCGTTTGCTCCTATAGCTCAACTGGATAGAGCAACGCCCTTCTAAGGCGTAGGTTGAAGGTTCGACTCCTTCTGGGGGTAAATTATTAACATTTATATTTAACAATATATGTGAAACGCTTAACCGGATAGAGCAATCCCGCAATGCTGCAGTGTAGGTTGAAGGTTCGACTTCTTCTGGGGGTAAATTATTTGCTCTCGTAGTCTAGTGGTTTAGGACGTCGCCCTCTCACGGCGAAGATCGCGGGTTCGAGTCCCGCCGGGAGTGAATTAATAAATTCTAGTGAAGATCGTATGGGTTTTGATTCGGCACTATTGCCGAACGTGGTCCGACCGGGAGTGAATTTAAAAGTTAGTTATTTAAATAATAAAATATTGTATGCAACAAAAATCTTTTGCAAAAAGAAATGATAGAATGGTATATACAAATCACTCTATTAAAGCGCCAACAATTGTTATTGTTGATGAAGATAAAAACAACTTAGGATCTTTTCCTAGGAGGAAAGCTTTAGAAATAGCAGAAGAAAGATGATTAGATTTGGTTCAAATGCATTATGATCCTGTAAAACAAGTTTGTACAGCATTAATAACTGAGTATGGGAAATATATGTATGATAAACAAAAAGAACTAAAAGAAAAAAAGAAGAAACAAAAGCAAAGATCGTTGAAAGAATTAAAAATTAGTTATACAATATGAGAAAATGATTTGAATTTAAAAATAAAGAAATGAAGAGAATTTTTGGAGTCTTGAGACAACGTTAAATTCCTTATTAGATTAAAGTGAAGAGAAAAAATATATTGAGAAAAAGCGGTAGAGAGATTGAAGTCAATAGTCAAAGATCTTGAAGATGTTTGAAGAACTCAGTTTCCAAGGCCAAAAAAAGAGGTTCAATGATATAGTATTATTTTATTCAGTAAATCTTAATAAAAATGGTAAATAAGATGAAATCTCATAGTGGAGCAGCAAAAAGATTTAAGATTACAAAAACAAAGAAAGTAATGTCAAAAAAATCTTGAAACAACCACTTGTTGACAAACAAATGAGATTCAAATAAAAAACATCCTTATGGTAAAGAATTGTCTAAGGCAAATAGTAAGATGATAAAAAATTTACTTCCTTATAAATAGTATAAAAAATGGTTAGAGTTAGTAATGGTTTACAAAGACAAAGAAGACATAGAAAATATATTAGTAAAGCTAAATGATTTAGATTATGAAGAGGTAATCTTTATAAGCAGGTGAGGTTGGCTTTGGTAAAGCAATGACAACATGCATATGTTTCTAGAAAATTAAAAAAAAGAGATTTTAGAAAGCTTTGGATAGAAAGGTTGTCTGCTGCAGTTAGGGAAAGAGGTTCTAAATATAGTTCTTTTATGGGTTTAATGTCTAAAAAAGATATAAAATTGGATAGGAAGGTGTTGTCAAACATATCTATCGCTTTTCCTGAAGTGTTTACAAAAATTTATGAAGAGGTTATTAAATAAAACATAACGTTACAGCGATAAAAAGTTGCAACGTTCCGATGCCGAGGTGGCGGAATTGGTAGACGCGTTGGACTTAAAATCCAATGGTAGTAATACCGTGCCGGTTCAAGTCCGGCCCTAGGTACCATAAATAATTATCCATAGGGGGCCTTAGCTCAGCTGGGAGAGCGCCTGCTTTGCACGCAGGAGGTCAGCGGTTCGATCCCGCTAGGCTCCACCAAAATGGATAATTAATTTTTACTTAATTACTTTTTTATCGCTATTTGGTGATTATGGCGGTGTAGCTCAGTTGGCTAGAGCATTCGGTTCATACCCGAAGGGTCGGGGGTTCGAATCCCTTCGCCGCTACCATTATGGACCCGTAGCTCAGTTGGTTAGAGCATCCGGCTCATAACCGGTTGGTCGCAGGT
>DATFJH010000069.1:0-3501 GCA_035269265.1 Candidatus Absconditabacterales bacterium | reverse complement strand
AATAAAAGGAATAAAAATTTCTTTAACAGGTATTACCGCTGTAGCAGGAGGTTTAATCGCTATGGCAGCAGTAATTCTAATGCAAAACAGTGGATTCTCCATAGACAATATCACCGTTATGATAATTACAATTATATTGCTGCTTACAAGAAAAATACCAGCTCCTCTTATAGTACTAGCTGTTTTAATAGCTGGTTTTGTTTTATAAAATTTGAATGCAAAATTTGCCATCTAGTCTTTTAGAGAATTTTTCTTATTTTATTTTCATAAAATTATTTTTTTAGATTAATAAAATAGATATTCCTGAATGGATTAGAGGTAAAAGATTAATTAATTTTTCATCAAAAATATAAGATACTAATTTATCTTCAGTAAGAATAGAAATACCATCTAACTCCCAATTGGAGAAATCATATCCTTCACTAACTATGGCTGCAAGTTCAACTTCTTCTCCTGCTGCGTATGTTCCTTCTCCAATTACTCCCCCTGCTTCTTCTGGTGATAACTCTATCTTTACTTCGTATTCTTGTGAACTGCAGCCAGTGGAGGTTATGATTAATGCTATTAAAATTGCTGTGATTAATGATCTTCTCATGTTTTTCAGTCTCCTCATCGGTTAACTATAAAAAGTTTAGATTATCTATTTTTGATGCGATTTATCTTTTTTCATTGTCTGATATAGTCACTACTCTAAATGTACCATCGTCTTTTTTTACATAATCAATATAAATAGTTTTATCTATTACTCTATCATCCAGCTTAAAAATTATAGTGTTATCATCTACTATAACGTCTTCTACTTCCAGTTCCTTATCTATAGTTCTTCTTACAGGTCCAGATGAATTATTTACATATATAATTGAATCTCCTATGTTTCTTTTCCAGTATGCAGTATCGAAATCATCTTTATACTGCAGTGCTATATCTTCAATAAATGAAACTGCATCTAAAGTTACTACTTCTGTGTTAAATTCATCAAGAAGGTCGATTTTTAGATATCTCAAATTATTCATTAAAGATTCATATTCATAAAACCATAAGTATATATTCTCCGGTTCTCTTTCTAGAATTTCAAGAGATGGTTTTTCCAGTTGTATCTCTTCCCAATTCAGTTTTTCAAGTTTGTCTACTGTCAGCAGATCTTCATTTTTAAATACTTCAATAAATTTGTTTTGAGATAAAAATCTAAGGCTTCTTTTTGTTTCACTATCCTTATATTTATCTATATCTCTTTCCGCTAGATTTTCTAGATATTCCCCAAATTCTTTCCATTTTTTATCTTCAATTAGTTTGTCTAGGTTTTCTAATATATCCTCTGTTTGGTCAACTTGTTCTTCAGGGTTTTCTTGAAGTTTATAATTGGCTTTTATTTCATTGTCTTCCTTATCTACTATTATCTGTATTTCTTCATCCATTTTTTTTATTATCTGTTCTCCTTGCCAACTTGAAAACTCGGATCCTTTTACAGGTTCTGCTTTTATGGTTATTTCTTCTCTTTCATAAAAAGGTCCTACTTTTATAAGTCCTTCATCATTTATATTTAAATTAATATATTCGCTTTTTTCTTTGCCTTCAAAATCAATTAATTTATATACCATTTCCATTTCCCTATAATATCCACTTTTTTCATTGAATTTAATAAACTCATAATTTTCTTCAAGCTTTGGTTTTAAATCTAGTTCATTTCTTGTGTTGATTTTAAATCTAACGCTCCCCTTTTCTTCAAGTTCAACTTCTATTCTTTTAGGATCATAAAAACTTTCAAATTCAGCCTTTATATCTACATTCTCTTGGATTTTAAATCTATATATTTTATCTTCGGATACAGTTTCTCCATTTATACTCCAACTGGAGAAATCATGCCCTTGATTTGATTTAGCAGCAAGTTCTACTTCTTTTCCTTCTTCATATGTCCCTTCACCTATTACTTCTCCAGCTTCTTCAGATTCTAAATGAACATTAACCTCATATTCTTTTTCATCTTCATGACTGCAGCTGGTTCCTATTAGTGTTAGTATAAGTGCTAGTGTTATTATTATTTTTTTCAAAATACTACCTCCTGATATCTATCTTTCAGTAATCATATTATCTATATAATAATCTTTTATTTTAAATGTACCATCATCGTATTTTTTGATTTTAAATACTGCATCGCAACTTTTTATATATGGTTTCCCTCCAGTATTAAAATAACTTAGAGATGGATATCCTGGAGTCTTTTCCATTGAAATTATAACTTTACCTTCTTCTACTATAACTTCTTTTAAATCTAAGTAATGCAATATATAACTTTCATTAACAGGCATATCATATTCTGGGTTTTGCGATATTAGATATATTTTACTCTTTATCAAACTTCTTTTCCCAAGATGCCAATAACTACCTTCCGGATTAACAAGGTATTCTGATTCTTCTTCTCTTATAGCATTTTCTGTTTCCAAATTAGCGAAATAAACATACATCAGTGGATTTCTTCTTATTTTTTCAGTGTAAAAAAGAAATTTATAGAACCAATCATGTATTTCTTCTGGTTTTCTTTCAAGAATCTCTATTTTAGGTGGTTCAGGTTTTTGATTTTCATATTCTTTTATGCTTTCTATGTAGTCTCTTGCTGTACTTATATTATCTTTTGTAAATTTGTTTAAATTATCTTCGGTTGAATTATAGTCTGCTAAAAAAACCTCTAAGTTCTCATAATATTTGGATTTTTCAATTATACTTTTATCATATTCGTATACTTCTAAAAGATATTTCTGTGCTTTATCGTAGTTTTCATTTAATATTTCTTCATCTGCTTTTTTTATTAATTCATCTACTTCTTTTGCTAAATTTTCATAATTAGCTTTTACTTTAATATCTCTTTTATCTGTATTCAAATCTATTTCTTTTTCTTCGCTGAATTTCTCACCGTCTATCTCCCAACTTAGAAATTCATATCCTTTTATTTTTTCTGCACTTAAAAATATTGTTTCATCTTCATCAAAAAGACCAAGTTTTGTACTTCCTTTGTCATTTATATTTATATAAATAAAACTGCTTTTTTTAGATTCCGAAGTGTTTTCATTTTCTTGATTATCACTACCCTCATATCCTCTAACATTTTCTATATTTATTCCAATAGTTAGTATAACAGCGACCATCAAAATAAGTATTAATAATCTTTTCATATTATTCAGTCCCCTCCTTCTCAGCTAATCTTAAAAAGTTAATTCCACTTCTTAAAAATTCATAAGTTCCATCTTCTAGTTTTTTTACTGATAATTGTATTCTTACATCTCCTATACTTTCCTCAGGTACGTCAAAATTATAATTGAAATTTTCTAAAGAATAATCTTGACTATATTTTATATTTATGTAAGTTTCATATGTGTCATTATAATCATTTCTTTTTTTAATAACTTTAATTAATTTTAAGTCTTCAAAATTTCCCAAAGATAAATCTTGTACTTCAATCTCTTTGTACCCGTAAGGCCAGTCTATCCAATTCGGATTTGTGTATTG
>DATFJH010000068.1:0-19217 GCA_035269265.1 Candidatus Absconditabacterales bacterium | reverse complement strand
TCAACTACTTCTTCTTTTACTTTTTTTTCTACTACATCTGGATTTTCAGCCAACACTTTTACCAACAAATCACCTTTAAGTTCTTTGTATATAAATGGTACATTATAATCACCAACAGATGTAATCTTCTTTTTTAATTTAAAGAAGTGATCTTCTACATCCACCTTGTAAGTATCTTTAATTAATTTAGCAATATCTGCCTCATCTATTTTAGCATACAAAGTACCTTCTTTATTAACCTTACCAGTAAAAGTAATTCCACCATCTTTTTGGATATTTACCAAAAGACCTTGAAATCACTCTGCTTTAAGTTTTCTTTCTTTTTCAGCAGTCTCAATTTTTTGAGCATATTTATTTACCATATCTTTTGTAGCTAAAACAGCCATATTCTTTGGTAATAAAACATTCCTAGCATAAATAGGCTTTACTTTTACCTTTTCAAATCTTTCTCAAAGGTGTTTATTTGATTCTAACAAGATAACTTCTATAGTCCTGTTTTCAGGTTTTCTCCTTGGCATAAAAAAAAATTAATAACTAAAAAACTTCAAAGTGATAATATATATAGCAATTTGAGAATTAATTGCAAACAAAAATACTACTAATCATTGCTAACAATAGCTAATAATAATTTATTAGGTAATATTATAAATTACGAACTAAAAAATTTAAACTTTTTCTTCATCCACCAATCTGATTGTCTTACTAAATTAACTACATCTTCTTGATCTTCTAACAATATTTTTACAGCCTCTTCCAAAAAAATTGTATTTTGACTTCCCTTTATTACAAGTAATTTTGGAATATCTGACTTTATCAATTCCAATTTAACATATTCTCATAGTTGTACAGAATCTTCAAAATGTTCTACAAAATCCATATCAAATCATATTTTTTCTAATTCGTCCATAAAATATTTTTTCATATTATCTCAAACTAAGAAAACCCTATCTGCAATTCATTGTATATAGGCAGCTATCTTTCTATGATCAGACTCTGTCAAATCTCATAATTCTCTCATGTCTCACAACAAAACCCAGATTTCTCTTTTAGGAAAAATATCTTTTTTTATATTATGTACTGTATTCAAAACTTTTTGAACACTTAAAGGAGAAGAATTATAAGTGGAATCAAATAAAATTGAACTCTCCAGTCAATCAAAAACAGAAAATCTTCATCACTGTAATTTATATTCCAAAAACAAATCATCAAACTTCTCAAAAACAGACGTATTTCAATCTCTATAATTTATAATATCGAGAATAGCTAATGCTACTCATATATAACCATAATGAGCTTTTCATACAAGATTTGTAGAAATTTTTATGTTTTTTTCTTTTACCTTTAAATCAAAATCAACAAATATCTTATCATTTTCATATTTAAAATTTTCATTATCAAAACTTATGTTTCATTTACTATCATATCACTGAGTTTGATAAGTTAAATAATCTATTTCAATATTTTTTATTAAAGACATTGCATATTCATCATCTATATTCAAAAAAGCAAATTCTAAAGTGTTTTCTATCATCTTTTTTTCTTCTTTTGCTATTTTTCACGGATCTCAAAATTGCATAGAATGAACAGAATCTATAGCCGTAAAAACACCAACATTTGGTTGGGCTATCTCTAACAAAAACTCCATTTCACCAGGACGATCTATACCATATTCCAATATTAAAACATCATAAGGCTTTTTAGCAAAAAATGTTTTCAAAACTATATTTAAAAAAACCTTTATAGATCAAAAAATAGATGGACTAAACTCCTCTATTTGAAATATAGACAAAGATAATCAAAGTTCTCAATTAAAATTTTTACTAGATGTATATATTTTTTTTGTATTAACAAACTTATATAAAGTTTGGTATATTATCATTCTTGCAGAAGTTTTTCAAACACTACCATTTATTCAAACTATAAAGGGCTTTTGTTTTTTAATATATTTTCTAGCAAAAAAAGCTAATAATTTACAATAAAAATCAAAAAATTTCTTTCTCATAAAACAAAACAAAAATTAAAAACTCACAAAATTTTATTCTTTTTTGTGCATTATATTTTTAAAAAATCATTCTTTTTTCTGATCATCATCTTTTTCTAGTTCTTTTTTATTTTGAGTAAACAATGTTATTATAACAGCAATTGGCACAGCTAACAATACTCACAAAAATCACATAATCATTCATCAAATGATCATAGATATAAATATTAGAACTGAGTTTACTCATAAAGCTCTATTCATAAATAATGGTGTTAATATATTGTTCTGTACTAAGTTTACTCACCACAAAGATCAAACACCTAAAATTGCAGCCCAAACCGTATTATATATCAATCATATTATAAAGAACAAAGCTCAACTAATAAATGGTCATATGTAAGGTATAATATCCAAAAGTCATGCAATTAAAGATAATCAAAATTTATTTGGCATATCTAAGCCAAACCAAGACATAATAACCAAAGCCAACCACATAGCCAAAGTGATAAACAGACTCATCAATAATCTAGCCTTTAACCAAACAGCTAGTTTTTTATATACTTTCTTCATTTTGATAAGAGTCGTATCGTATTTTTCTTTTCAAGAAAGACGAGCAATAAAACGTATAACCTGATCTTTTTCTACTGAAAAAAGAATAGATAGTGTTATAAATATTGCAAAATTTGCAATAGCGCTAGTAAGTCATGAAACAAAATCAACAACCACAAATCAAAGAATTTGAACATAATCTTTTCATGTGTTAATTATTTGAGAAATATTGTTTTGTAAAACACTCTGTATTTGTACTAAAACATCCGATCAAGCAAAATAATCTAATATATATTCTTTAGCATAATCAGGCAAAAATTGAGTATTTGATATTATCTCACTCATACTGCTGTTTGCTAAAACGTCTTGAAATCAAGACATATATCTTACTCATATAGAAACCAACTCAGCAAACTGACTAAGTAAAAATGGTATAACAAATACCAAAAGTCATGCCAAAAATATTAAAAAAATAATATACGCCAAAACTATCGCCAAGCCCCTTTTAATTCAAATTGATTGTAATGGAAATATCAAAGACTCAACAATTATAGAAATAATATATGCTCAAATAATCAAAAATATTATATTTAATGTATTATAAACAAAATATCAAAGCAATCATATTAATAAAGCAAAAAGCCAAAACTTAATTATTTTTTTGTCACTAAATCAAGAAAAAAAAGAATTTTCTATATTTGATTTATCTTTTTGATTTGTATTTTCCATATCATAAAATTCTCAATCTTTTTTATTTAACTCCTTAGAGTTTGAGTCTATTTTATTTTTAACCTTATTAAATTTATTCTTTAAAAAGGTCTTTATGCCAAACAAATAATTTGATTTTAATTTCATAGTTTTTTTGAAAATTTTAAAAAACTGTCTTTAAACTCCTCTAAAATATATTGATTTAGTTCCCTTTTGTCAAACTTTTCAATTTGACTTTTAAGTTCTCATATGTTTTTTTTGTTTAAAATAACAAATATTTTATAAAACTTATTATTTATTGGCTTTTTATCTAAGTTGTTTTTTTGAATATAACTCACTATCTGTCTTTTCAAAAAGACTCTTTTTACTGCTTTTTTACTATACTTTAATGGTATACTAACAGATATCTGATTAAATTTTAGATTTGGATATTGATAAAAATAAAAAAATCAAAAATAGTTATGAACAAAATATTTTCTTCTCTTTACAAGAAAATTAACGTCTTTTCATTTCAGTCTAAATATCCTTTTAAGCATAACACTATTATAACACAATAAAATTTATAATATATTAACATATGTATTAACCTAAATTGTTTATCTCAAAAAAATAATTATTTATTTTTATATACTCTAATCCAATTACCTTCTCTCAAATTTCATAATTCGAACTCTCATTCACGAACCCTTTGTAAATCAACAACCTTATATCATAATGAATTTAATATTCTACGAATATGTCTTTTTTTTCACTCTCATAAAATAATTTTTATAAAAAATTTCTTTTTTTTATCAAAATATTTCGCAGTCCTTATCTCAAGTAGTTCTCACTGATCTTGTATTCATTTTTTCATTTTTTTATAATCATTTAATGAAAACATCCTATCTATTTCAACAATGTATTCCTTTTCCACATTATTACTAGGATGCTCAAATTTATTAACCAAACCAGATTCATTAGTCATTATCAACAAACCTCTACTATCTTTGTCAAGCCTTCATATATAAAAATAATTTTTAAATTCTTTGGGTAATAATTCATAAATTGTTTTATTGTGTTTATCAGACTTTGAACAAACAAATCATTTTGGTTTGTTAAAAACTATAATATCAAGCTCTTTTGAAAAATTAGAAATTTTCTTTTTTATTTTCAATCATTTAATTTCCAAAACCTCTCATCATTTAAGTTCTCTTGAGTAAGAATCAACCTTATTACCGTCTAAAAAAACTTTAGAAGAATTAACTAAATCAACAAATTTTCTTCTCGATATTCAAAAATTTTCCTGTATATATTTATTTAAACGCATAAAATATTATTATAATTAAAAAAGTGGTTTTAAAACCACTCCTTTTTATCTTTATAATAGTTAATTTCAAGAATTATTCTGTTACTTCTTCATCTTCATTCAAAACTTCTTCTTCGTTTGCTCAAGTTTTGTTCTCCACTTCTTCATCAAGAATTTCTTCTGCTGCTCATTCTAGTGCTTCCTCCTCTTCTTCAGTAACCTCTAATTCTACAACTACATCTTCTTCGTTAACTGTCTCGTCAACTAAATCCTCTACGTCATTTGTCATACATCCAGCAAGAACTAATGTTGCCAAACCTAAAACAAATACTGCCAATAGACTTTTTTTCATCAACATAAAATTTACAAATTAAAATTATACTATCCATATAAATAAATATGGAGTTTTTGCAAGAGAAAATTATAGTTTTCTTTTGAAATACAAAAGAATATTTTTATATTAAAATCACATTTAAAATATATCAAAATAAATGATAAAAAACAATACAAAACTAAATAAAAAAGAAACAAAGATTGTATATAAATACTCTAAAATATATAATTTTATTTTCAAGTACTCTCTAATAATATTAACAATATTAATATCTTTAATTGTTCTAAACAACAATATTAAAAAATATAAAAAACTAGATATTTCTAATGATTTCTTAGTAGAAAAGGTAAAGTTAATTTGAGAATTCAACAAAATAACAAATCAAGACATAGAAAATAATGAAGTAGAAATAAAAATATTACAATGATCTTTAAATATATCTGGTAATTTATTTTTTTCTACCAACAACCTAATATCATACAAAAACATAATAATGCCAAAAAATGTTTTTTTATATGACAACAATCCAATAAAAGATAAAACATATTTTGAAAGCTGAGACTATGAAATTTGAGATTTAGAAAACTTTGCTAAAAGTGTATTGTTTACAAACACAAGTCAAATAGAAACAAAAAAAAGAATACCAATATCACTACCAATAGAAGAATCTATAAGTAAAACATTTTATTTAAATTGTACAAACAATATAAAAATTTTTAATAAAACATGTAATCATTATATAGATAATTTCATAAAAACATTTTTTATTTATGATATATCAAAAGATTATGAATGACTAAAAAATATCTTTGATAATATAAAAAATACAAATTATAAAAAAGATTTTTGTGACTGAATGAAAAAGTATATTTTATATTCAAATGATACAAATCAAACCTTAGAAAATATTTTTATATCTTGTTGAGATAGCTATTTCAAAGATTTTCACACACTAAAACTATTTTTGGATATACAGAATCAAATAGAAAATTGATATATAAATGATATTGTGCATCAAAACAAAGAACTAAATAACTACAAACTAATATCATATCAACAAATATTATACAACGATATACATAAAAATACAATAGATAGTATTCGTTTTAAAACATATATAAGCTACCTACAAAACTTACTTAAAAAAAATGATAAAATAGATCAATTTTATATAGATTTAACATACCGATTTAACAACAATTATATAATAAATATATTAAATAGATTTAAATATAAATCCTCAGATAATAAAAAAATAGAGATAGAAAACATAATAAGTGAACTAAATAAATTAAACAACTGAGATGATCTGGTTTGATACAACTGACTAAAAACAAAAATTTTAAACAAAAATTTAGAAGAAGAAAATGTTTTTGATATAGATACAGAAATAAATTTTTCTGCACAAGATTATATCAATAAATCATTACAAAGCATAAAATCACTTTCTTTCTTTAAAACAATAAAAGAAAGGTTATCATGAGATAAAATAAAAATAAGTTGATATTTTTCTATAAAGACCAATGAATGATATATACCAATCTATTCATCAATTATACTCAAAAATATAAACAAAGAACTGGTTATAGAAAGTATAAAAATAAATGAATATCAAGAACTAAACGACACAATACAAAATTTAATAAAAATAGAAGATTACAGCATATCAAAAGTATACCAATATATACAAAATAATATAAATATATTTATGTCAGCTGATAAAATATCTACTTGTAAAACAATTGAAAATACAATAAATAAAATTTTAGAATCATCAAAAAACATATCCTCATTAAAAATCTTAGAATGTAATTCAGAAAATATATCTATAATAAAAAATGAAGAAATTGATGAATCAAACAAAAAAATATATTACAAAATATCTATGGATAACTTTAATATAGAAAACATAATGATATCTGATATATATATAGAAAATGAAATTAAAAAATCTTTACCAAATATAAATACAAATAACATAACAATATCAAACATGATATCAAAAATAATATCTTACAATATAGAAAAAGAAGAATATATTCAAGAATGAAGCAACAATATTATAATTACAATAGAAGATTTTGAAAAATATCTAAATACCATTCCAAATGATATTGCAGAAGGAAATAATAAAATAGTACTAGAATTTTCTATACAATCAAATAGTTTCATAGGCACATATAATCCTGAAACAAAAAAATTATGACCAATAAGTTTTAAATACAATGAAAAAAACAATGAAATTGAATGAATTAAAATAAATAAAAGTGATTTAGAAATTAGAAGTTTTGAACTTTATTTAAAAGAAAAAAATCAAAATGAAATAAATAAATTTTTAATAGATCCTATAAATTTTTTAAAAGAAAAAAATCCTGAGGTCATATCTAAGTATGAAAATCTAAAATACAAATAAATCATTTTATATAAATAAACTTTGACTAAAACATGTACAAAAAATTTTCATTAGAAGAAATAAAAAATGTAAAAAATAATTTTATACCACATCTTTATAATATAATAAAAAAAGAAAAATGTCAGTGAATAAACGACTTAGTTAAGTTTATTTTTAGAGAATGAAATGATATATATTTTTTTGAGAGATGAGATCCAAGTTTTAGAATATCAAAAAAGTGAGAAATTCTTGAACTAACAGATGAAAAAGAAAGAATACAACTTATGATACCAATAAATGATAAATCAAAATTACAAAATTTACTAAAAAACTATATAATTAAAAAAGAAAGACAAATAGGACAAAAATCTATCGAACAAATACTTTTTGATGAGTTCAAAAGTGGTAATTATAACACAATAATGGATAAACCATATATTGTATATGATATAGAAACCACAGTATGAGTATGAAACAACTTAGATTCTTATAAATTCTTGTTGGCATACTCAATGACACCATGAAATGAAAAAATGGATTATAATTATGTGGATAAAGATACACTTAAAGATTTTTCAAGAAAATTATTAGACTTTGATTGATATGTAATATGATTTAATAGCTTCTCATTTGATAATCCAATCACAATAAAACAAGCATGACTATCAGATGAAGATTTAAAAACACTCAACAAAAAAAGTTTAGATATCTTTTACTTTATACGAAACATAACATGAAAAAGAATTTGATTAAATAAACTCTGAGAAGCATTAATTTGAATACAAAAGACACTAGAATCTTGAGAAGAATGAGAAATATTGTGGAAAAAATACCAAGAAACATGAGAACAAAAATTTTTAGATGAATTTAAAAAATACTGTAAAAATGATGTAAGAATGACTGCGTTTATTTTATTATATTTATTACACTTTAAAAAAATATTTATAGAATGAGAAGAAAAAACTTTTGATATAAAAGATTTTGTAAAATTAGCTAAACCAAAAGAAAACATAAAAAAAGAATCAGAACAATTTAGTAATCAATCAATTTTTGAATAATGAAAATAAAAGAAGAATTAAAAAAATTTTACAATAAAGAAGCAAAAAAATATTACCATACTAGAAATAAACACCGAAGTGATGGTAAAATAATTTTAAACGAAATAAAAAAAACAAACAAAAAAAACATATCAATATTAGAGTTTTGATGCTGATGATGAAGACTTATAAAATTTTTAAATTCAAACTTAAAAAACAAAAACATAAAATATATCTGAGTAGATATATCAGAATGATTGTTGAAATTAGCAAAAAAAGATAACAAACAAAATGTTTTTTTATGCGAAGATATAACAAGTTATATAAAAAAAACAAAACAAGAATCTCTTGATTTTATAATATGAGTTGCTAGTTTTCAACACATACCAACGCAAAAAGAAAAATTATATCTTATAAAAAGTTTTTATAAAAGCTTAAAATATTGATGAAAATTAATAATGTTAAACCGATCAATATCTAGTTGGTTTATAAAAAAACATAAAATAATAATAATAAAATCACTATTAAAGACAATATACACACTATGAAAACATAAGTTAAGAGATTTAAAAATACCACGAAAAAACAATAAAAAAGTATACTACAGATTTTATCATATGTTTAACAAAAAAGAATTACTTTTATTAGCAAAATCATGAGGATTTAAAATAAAAAGATTGTCATATATAGACAAACTTTGACAAGAATGCGAAAGTCGAAAAAAATCTAACAACACTTTACTCATATGAGAAAAAGAAGTTTTTAATTAATAAAGATTGAAATACATTTTAATTTAAATAAATAAATATTATATTTTATATATAAAAATCAAAAAATGAAAAAAACTTATATTATTTTATGACTAATTCTATCTCTAGTTTTAACATGATGTTGAATTGATTGAATTATAATCAAAGAAAACTCCAAAGATGTAAAAACCACACAACAAGAAGAAAGTGTTAAAGAAGAAAACAAAAAACGACAATACGAAAACAAATCAGAAAATTTTTCTTTTGAGTTCTTAAGCTGATGGAATTTTGAAGAAAATAAATACGGTTTTAATACTATCGTTTTTTCACCAAAAGACGATGAAATAAAAGAAAATGTATGAATATCCGTACAACAATTACAAAAATTTTTAAGTGTAGCAGAATATTATGAAGAAACAATAAATAATCTAGAAAAAACAATAAAAACATTTGAAGAAGTAGAAAACAAAAACATAGAAATATGAAATTTAAAATGAAAAAAAATAATATATGAATACAAAGAATGAGAAATTACAATAAAATCACAAGAAACGTTTTTAATTTCAAAAGAAAACAAAGTTTATATAATAAACTATACAGCCACAAAAGATACTTTTGAAAAATTCTTAGAATGAGCTGAAACTATATTAAACTCATTTAAAATAACTAAATAAATTTTAAAAAAACATAAAAAATGAAAATATTAGTATTAAATTCATGAAGTTCATCTTTAAAATATGAACTTTTTGATATGCCAAAAGAAAAAACATTAGCAAAGTGATTAATTGAAAAAATATGATTAAAATGATGAGTAATTTCACATAAATCAAACTGAAAAAAAATAGAAACTAAAAAAGATTTTAAATCTCACAAAGAAGCTATAAATGAAGCATTAATATTATTAACAAAATGAGATAATGCAATAATTTGAAATATAAAAGAAATCGATGCAGTTTGACATAGAGTTGTCCATGGTTGAGAGAAGTTTTCAGATTCAGTAATAATCAATGAAGATATATTAAAAGAAATTAAATCTTGCTCAGATTTGGCACCACTACACAACCCATCAAACATTCAGTGAATATTAGCCTGTCAAGAAATCATGCCAAACACTCCACAAATATGAGTATTTGATACTGCATTTCATCAAAGTATGGAAAAAGAAAATTATTTGTATGCAATACCATATGAATATTACATAAAACACTGAATCAGAAAATATTGATTTCACTGAACATCACACAAGTATGTAAGCAAAAGAGCTTGTCAATTTTTGAATGAAGATTTTAATACAAAAAAGATAATTACATGTCATATAGGTAACTGAGCTAGCATAGCAGCAATAAAAGACTGAAAAGTAGTAAATACTTCTATGTGATTCACTCCTCTAGCGTGACTTGTAATGTGAACAAGAAGTTGAGATATAGATCCTGCCATAGTTGATTATTTAAGCCAAAAAGAAAAACTATCTACTCAAGAAATAAATAATATATTAAATAAAAAATCATGACTATTATGAATTTCATGACAATCAAGTGACATGAGAGACATAGAAACAGGAGATTCTAATTGTCAACTAGCACTAGATATTTATATAAATAGAATAATAGAATATATATGATCTTACATAGCACTAATATGATGATTAGATATATTAGTTTTTACAGCATGAGTATGAGAAAAATCTCCTATAGTAAGACAAAAAATTATAGATAGATTATGATACTTATGAATAAATTTAGACGAAAAACAAAATGACAAAAAATCTGAAGAAACAATTATATCTAAAAAAGATTCAAAAATAAGAGCACTTATTATACCAACTCAAGAAGAACTAATGATGGCAAAAGACACATACACTTTAGTACACGCCATCATGTAACTTTCAACTTTTAACTTGCAACTTTTAACTAACATGTTGCACCCACAAACATTAGAATTTTTAAAATGAATAGAAGATTTCAACGAAAAGAAATTTTTTGATTTATATAAACCACTCTATCTACAAATAAAAGAAAAATTTGAAAATATCATATCTTTTTTAATAAAAGAAATATCAAAATTTGATGATCAAATAATATGAACAGAATTGAAAAAATCTACTTTCCGTATATATAAAGATATGAGATTTCCTAGAAATCGTAAAACCCCTTACAAAAACAACCTTTGAGCAAGTATATCATTATGATGAAAAAGATCTGAATATGCTTGATATTATATACACATACAAAACAATGCTAGTTTTTTTTCATGATGAACATTTTTTGTACAACCAAGAACTGCTAATACTATCAGAAAATACATATATAAAAATTGGAAAGAATTTAAAAAAATAATTACAAATAAAGATTTTGTTAAAACATTTTGAATTGTTTTTTCTTATCATCCAAAATTAAAAAGAATACCAAAAGAATTTGACCCAAAACACCCAAGCGCAAAATACCTTATATACAGAGACCGACTAATAAACAAAGAAATTCCTAATAGACAAGTATTATCAAAAAACTACCATAAAAAGTTATTAGAATATGCAAAAATTGCCAAACCTTTTAATACATTTATAAATAAAGCTATAAAATCAGAAAGTATAAGTCCATAAATTTGCATTTATTTAAATTAAAGATTATAATCAAGATATAATATCTTGATTTTTATTTTTAGTATAAAAATGTTAGAAAAAAATAATTACACAGATAAAAACACAGAATACAAAAACAAAGAAAATAATTGAAATACTTCAAGAGATATTTTAGAATGAATGAATTTTGAATGACAAGAATACATATGAAAAATATGAAGTCTTTTATACTGAACAAAAGATTGATTACTTAATGCAGCATATTACACCGATTATCCAAAAGATTGCGATGACTGATCCACATTGTTCACAATAGTTAATATAAACTGAAAAAATACATTAGTAAAAATGTGAGCATGAGAATTTAACATAGAATGTTTCAATCAAAAAGACAAAAATAAAGACCAAGAACATGTAGAAAGATATAAACACATTAAATGATTATGACAAACACCAATACCATTGTTTGTTGTATCTCAACGAAATAGTTATCTTGCTAATGAAGAAAAAAGAAAGAATATGTGAGTAAATCCAAAAAAATATTTAGAAGACTATGCACTTATAGTAGTACCAAAAAAAAAGTCTGCTTATTCAACAGATAAAAATGATGTAGACTTTAATAAAATACATATACCAAGCCTTGAAGAAGCAAAAAAGAAAATAAATAATACAATTATAGATATAAACATATCAAAAAAAAATAGACATTATTTAAAAAAAATTATGCAAGAATTACAATCAATAAGTTATGAAGAATTTTCAAAAAAATTTTCAAATAAAGTTTGGAACAAAAATAATCCAAAATCACAAGTATTTCAAAAAATAAAATATTTATTAGAAAATATGATACCAGAAACATGAAACAAAAAACAAATATATGATTTAATTAAAAAATATAACACAAATAAACTAAAATTTATATAATTATTTTCAAAGTTCTCGCATAAAAATAGCTGCAGACTGACCTACATTTAATGATTCTTTGACTCATCTCATAGGAATATAAACTATATTATCTACCAACTTCAAGGTAAAATCCAAAACTCCATCTACCTCATTTCACAAAACGAGCATTTTCTTTACCTGTCATTCTGAGTGCAACGAAGAATCTAGTGTTTGAAAATCACTTAAAGAAACAGCTTTCTTGTCTAATTCTCAAGCTAATATCATAAATTTTTCATTTCTAGCAAAATCTATAGCATCTTTTGTACTATCAAATCTTTTGATACCTACAGTCTCCTCTGCTCCCAAAGAGGTCTTAACCACCTTAGGTTGCTCAGAAGGATGAGGTGTATAACCACTCAACCAAACATCCCATCATAAAGCATCAGCTGTACGAATTATATTACCTACATTATAAGCACTACGTATATTTTCAAGTAATATTACATTTTTCTTCATAAATAATTTTTATTTTTTAAATTTTTCTGCCAAATAATGTATAAGCAACACCAATCCAAATCATCAAATAGCAACCAATATTGCATACAAAACATTACTATCAAACACTGGTAATATATTTTTTTGAATCAATGGTTGAACTTCTCAATGTCTATCTACAAATGTATCTATAGTCTTCTTCCAGGGCCAAACCTTATTTAAGGATCAAAGCATAAATCAAATTAAAATAACAACCATCTGGTCATGCCATCTAGATTTAATCCAATGAAGTAATTTTGAAAATGATATCAGTCAGGCTATAGCTCATATAATAAATATAATTATTGGAATAATAACTTTAAAGTTTCATCCAGTCAGTGAAACAATATTTCATAAAACTTCCTGATACTGTCATAATATCACAAGTATATAAGAACCGCTAACACCAGGTAGTATCATGGCTATAATTGCAATAAATCATGATCCAAACATAGTCAAATTACCAGAGCCAAGATTAAACACAGGTAATCATGTAACCATAAATCAAACAAAAATTCATATTGCTAGTAATACTAAATACCACAACTTATATTTTTTAATAGATTTTCTAAGTATAATAGCTGAAGCCACAATAAGACCAAAAAAGAATGCCCAAACCAATGAAGGATAAGCTTCTAATAAATGTGAAATCAATTTAGCCAATGTTAATATAGCTACAACGATTCATCCAAACACAGTCACTAAAAAATTACCATTTATATTTTTCCAAAATACCTTTATCTTTCATTGAAATAATAATCTCAAATTACTTAAATTAAATGCATGTAATGAATCAATCAGCTCATCATATATACCTGTAATAAACGCAATAGTTCCTCCACTAACTCATGGAATAACATCACAAGCTCACATCAATAATCATTTTAAGATCAACAATATTCTATTCATTTTTTTATTTATTATAATTAAATTTATATATAAAAACTTATAAAGTATTGAGAAAAAAAAGCAAAGATTAAGAAAAAAACACGTATTGACATTTATTATCTAATGCCTATAACATACAATATAAACAAAAATTAAACAATAAAAATAGGACTAGGAATCCTTTTGTCATAAGACAATAAAAGTTAAAGAAATGACTTATTTAGAATATTTACAGATCAAAAACTCAATTGAGCAAGAAAAACAAAAAGATCGACTAACAATGGTTATTTGGGGTATCATGGCTATTTCTATAAGTCTGGCATTGTATATATCATTAGATTGGATAATAATACCAATAATGATATTAGCTTGGGGGGTTTTTTCCATACTTACAACATACATTTTGGATATTCCACATAAAAAAAGAATCACTAAGTTAAAGGAGCTCTACAAAAAGGGAGTTAATGCTGAAACTGCTGCAAGAATAGTATTCGGCATTAAATAAATCATGATAGTATTCACTAATTAATTTTATAACAAATAAAATCCCCAAATTATATGCGGGGATTTTTTCATACAATAAAATTTATTTTTTACAACTCAAACTCTGAAAAATACTCTACCTTAGAATTTATTATTACGTCCATCTCAAAATATTTTTGTAATATAGACTTCCATTCTTCAAGAATTCTTTTTATCTTTATATAGTTTTGAGGACTTACAAAATCAATATCTAAATAAACATATTCAATATTTTCTCAACTTAAGTTCTTGGTTAATTTATTAATTTCTAATTTATTTAAATCAGATTTTGGAAACAAAACATTAAATTGTTTTTCTATATCTATTTGTTCAAGAGTTTTTTGTTTTTTTGTTGATAAGGTATTTTCTTGCCATTCTATAATCAATTTTGATCAAGTACCATAAACATTTTGCACATCAGACAAAATTGAATCATAAATATCTTTTTCATCAATATTCGAATCACTATACAATGTTAAAAATACAAAATCAAAATCTTGTTCTAATATCCTATGATCTATAATATAAACATCTTTAAAAGTATTGCTTAATAATCTGGAAATATCTTCCATTAATAAATCTGATTCAGTCTTTTCTTCTCATATATAAACACTAAGAATTTCTACAATATCTAAATCAAGCTCTATAGATTTTTGAGTAGACATAGATAATAGTTTTGTTAGTTCACTTTTGTGTTCTTTATTTATTACAAAATCACTTGGAACATTTAACACAGCACTAACACGTATCAAATCATCAGAAATGTTTTTAAAATTTATATTATTTAAAGCAATATTGCCATCTAAAGAATTTAAATAATTTTCTGATGTTATAGTAATTTTATTTGTTATTTTCATATTATCTGCAATTTTAGACATAGATTTTTGGAGAGGAAAACTTACTACTAATATAGAAAGAAAAACCAAAAACAATATTACAAAACTTCTTCTTTTTCATTCTTTATTTGTTGGAAAAAATCAAAACATATAAAAAATTATTATTCATATAACCAATATAGCAACCAAATTAGCCATAAACAACAAAAAACTTCATTGTGCTACAGAAAAATCCATAAAAAATACTCATATACCTATAATTGAAAGCGGAGGCAATAAAGCTACAGACATTGCTACTCCGGCTATATTTTCTTCCAATCTTTTAAATCAAAGAGATAAAAAAGCTACAGCTCAAGAAAATAATGCTACAAATAAATCTACCATGGTAGGAGAAACTCTAGACATAACTTCTGTAGTCAAACTTGAAAATGGAACTATAAAAGAAATAAAAACACTAGACAATATAGCCAACAATATACTAATTAATATTACCTTTATACTCCTAAGATACATATGTTTATTTCAAGTGGTAATAGCAAAAGCAAACGCTTTTATTGGATTTAATATAGGAGAAATAAGCATAGCTCATATAACAACAGGTATAGAGTTCATAAGCAAACCCAATGTTGCTATCATACAAGAAAGTATAAATTGTATCCAATAAAGTTTATCAGGATTAGAGTCATCTACTATTTTTTCTGCTATATCGCTTTTCCTACTATCCAACAATTTCAAAATAGATATTTTTTCAAAAAAATTATTTTTATTTTCAGCCTGACTAACCTCTTCTGTCATTTTGAATTTTTCTACATTGCGAGAAGTCTCTTTTTTTTCTTCGACAAAATCTTCTGTAATTTGATTTTCTTTTACAGAATTTTTATCCTTTCCATCTATTACATTAATGTCACCATCAAATCGCCAATTTTTCAACCACTTTAGTATATTCATCAAAGAAAATTAAATAAAATAGATTAAGCCTTAGTTCTGATATATCAGAACAAGTAATTATTCTATGCCGATTATATGATACCTTAGTAATACGGTATAATACAATCGGTACACAAACTAATTATACTTAATTATTTATATTTTTGCAAATTTTTAAAAGTAAAAACTTGCTTTTAAATAAAAAATTCTTAATTGTAAATTATTAACTTTTAACCCAACATGGAAACTTAATATTAAATAATGATTCTTTGATTAGCACCAATGGATGGTATAACTGACCTACCATATAGAATAATTACAAAAAGAATATTTGAAAAATATAACAAAAATCCAAACTTAAAATTACGACTTTGGACAGAATTTATGACGTCAGATTGATATATTGCCAATCCTCATAAGGTAATTAAACACATCATTCATACAGATTTTGAACAACCACTAATATTACAAATTTTTTGATGAAACGAAAAAAAAATATTAAAAACAGCTTTAGATATTCAAGAAAAATATTGAAAAAATATAGCATGAATTGAATTAAATACAGGATGTCCTGCAAATAATGTAATGAAAAGTGGTTGATGATCAGCATTATTAAAAGATAAAGAAAAACTACTAGAAACAATAAAAGAATTATCAAAAAACTTAAAAATACCTTTCAGTATAAAAACTAGAACATGACTAAACGATGAAGATAAAAAAACACAAATGAAGTTTTTAATAAAAGCCAGTAAATATTGTCACATGATATCAGTTCATTCAAGAACACTAAAAGATCTATACAAATGAAACTGAGATCGAGACTTTATTTATGAATTAAAATCAAAGGTTGAACCTAAATGTAAAATTATTTGAAATGGTTGAATAAATTATCACCAAGAAATAAAAACCAAAATAAAAAATTCTCAATTATCAATTCACAATTCTCAATTGGATTGAATAATGATATGACAAGCTGCCATAGGTAATCCTTGGATATTTACAGAACACATACCATCAACAAATGAAATTTACAAAACAATAATAGAACATTTTGAATTAATGGCAAAGTATGAAATATTTACATCAGATCTATCAAAAGAAGATTGTCATTCTGAGCATAGCGAAGAATCTATAAACACAGGATGAAAAAATAATAAAACACTAGATTCTTCATTTCATTCAGAATGACAGAGACCCAACAAAATTAATCCAAAATTAAATGATATTGAATCAATAGATATTGAATCAAATTATGACAAAATTTATTACAGCCCACTATTGTTTAGAAAATATCTTCATCAGTACTTAAAATGAATTCCATGATGAAAAGAACTGAAAGAACTTTGTAATAAAACAAAAGATTTTCAAGAAAATATAGAATACATCAAAACTTTCTTTGAAAAATAATATAAAAAAGTCTGACTATTCATCAGACTTTTTTAAAATAAAATAATCTTTCATACCTATTAAATTTACAAAACGAAAGTTTACAAAATTAGGCAAAATAATACGACTATTTTTGTCAGGTTTTAAATGATGTGATTTTAAAGATAACATGATTTTTTCTTCTTCATCCAAATTATCAAATATTTTTAACCAGGCATCAAATTTATACACTTTAATTTCATCATCATTGACAAGTACATATTCATTTTTTCTCCATTTAACAGGTATAGTAATTCTTTTTTTTTGATCAATTTTTCTACTTTTTTTACCTATAAACATAATTTTTTATTTTTATTGTAAAACACAGTCTAAAAAAATTACAAAAAACATCAAGCAAAATTTGACAAATAAAATTTTACGAATATAATAATTATGTCTGACTAAATTTGTTGGGCAGCCTTAGAAGATGGCGGCGGATATAAACCGCGAAAAAGTAATCTTCTATATACGGAAGGTAGGGATATTCTTTGCCTTCCTTCCTTTTTTTTATAAAAAAAATTTGATTACACAAAATAAATCATTACCTTAACTTTATAAACTTTTAACCTTTAACTTTTAACTAAGTTTGAACTACGAATTATTTGATCATGATAGCAAAAAAATATTCCTTGTAGATATGACCAGAGAACCTGATTATATATTTTCTGAATTAGCAAAAAGTTGACTCTCAAAGTACATAAGACAATGAAAAAAAATTTGAATATTAGTAAATAAAAAATGATATTCGGGATGAATTTTCTGCCGTAAATGTGGTTTTGTACCAAAATGTGATAAATGTTCAGTAAATATAAGTTATCACAAAATAAATAGTTGAAAAATATGACTCTGTAATATATGCAAATCACAATATGATTTTCCTCAAAAGTGTCCTCATTGCTGATCAACAGAAATAAAAGAATTTGGTATATGAACTCAACAAGTTTCAGAATTAATAGAAAATGAGTTTAAAACAAAAACACAAATAATAGAATCTGAATCTGCAAATTCCAAAAAAAAGATAAAAGAAATTTTATCACAAAAAGACATACAAATATATATATGAACATCTCTTTTAAATACACCAATACAATGATTAAACTTAGATTTAATCATATTTCTAAACGCTGATTTATGATTAAATATTCCAAACTACTCTGCTGAATACAATAACTTTAATTTTTTATATGACACATTTAAATCTCATAGTTGTAATAATTTTATTGTTCAAAGTTTCAATCCAGAACACTATAGTATTAGAAACGCTTGTAAACTAGATAAAAAAAACTTTAGTCAAAAAGACAATGAATTTAGAAAAAACAATAATTATCCACCATTTGCTGATGTTTGCGTATTGTTATACAAAAATGAAATAGAAGAAAAATTATTTAATAAAATTGATAAAATTCACAAAGAATTGTTGTATTTAAAAGAAAAATACAAAATGAATGAATTAGAAATATATTCTACTCCACCAATGATTTATAAAATATTTGGTAAGTATAGATATAATATTATACTAAAATGAAAAAATCTAAGAAATTTCATGGATATTGTTTATACAAAACTTAATTTGACACAAAACAATTT
>DATFJH010000067.1:0-3299 GCA_035269265.1 Candidatus Absconditabacterales bacterium | reverse complement strand
TACAAAGTTGTACAAAGACATTACAAGCATACCAATAACTGCTGGTGCTGATTGTTGTGCTAATAGTTTTCATATTTTTTCTTGTCACAAATGTTTTGGATTCATTTTTTTGTTTAAATAAAAAAATATAGACGAGATATTATAGAACAATAATTTTCTTATTCAAGTCTTTGTCTAACAATTTTCACTTAAGTTTATTTTAAGGTACATGTATATACTACAATCGTTATCATGATAATAACAGAG
This sequence comes from Candidatus Absconditabacterales bacterium, assembly GCA_035269265.1. GTDB lineage: Bacteria > Patescibacteriota > Gracilibacteria > Absconditabacterales > Absconditicoccaceae > JALOAF01. Next base: position 3,053 of record DATFJH010000067.1, on the reverse strand, counting down.
TTCAGAATGCAACATTCATAGTTCAGAGTGAAAAAACAACCCTGCATTATGAACTATGAACTCATAACTAAATTTATATTATTACTTTACAAAAAATGAAAAACAAATTGATGTTGGCTTCTATTATAGGGGCATGACTAATGACAGTTGGTATAGCTACATATGCTTACCAATGAAATCCTGGAACTATGAATCCAGATTGTACTGATACAGAAAGACATGCAGCAGTACAAGAAGTATTTGAAAAGTCTGACTATGAATCTTTTAAAACACTTTATGCAGATAAAGGTGTTATGAAAAGAGTTGATTCTCAAGAAAAATTTGAAAAATTTGCTGAACTTCGCAAAGCTAAGTTAGCTTGAGACACAGAAAAAGCTGCCAATCTAGCTTCTGAGTTAAACCTTGGACAAAAAAGAATGGATGGAGATTGAAAAATGAATTGAAGAAAATGAATGTGAACGAAAGGAGGTTTCTGAATGAATAAATAAGTACTAATTTTCGTCCCGTTTGATACGGGACGAATTTTTTGATTTGATTTTTGGGGGAATTTATTGATATTTAGTGTGTTGTCATTCCCGCCTTCGCGGGAATCTAAAAGAACTTATTTTACTGGAGATTCCTGCCTTCGAAGTAATGACACATATGTTATATAATGACAACTGCTTTTACCTCATTTGTTTACATAAAAACAATACCATGAACTTAAAAACATCAACCAAGATAAGTATTAAATTTACTATATTTACGATAATAATCGTGTTCCTTTTTTGATTATTCGCAAATATAGTTTTTTTGCAAAAATGGTATTCTCCACTAAAGAATAATGCAGAAATGGTTGTTAACACGCCACAAATTAATGCTAAAATGATGAATGGAAGGTGATTAATTAAAGAACATTTTAAAAATAATTTAACTATAGAAAAAAGCTCTACTGAGTATCAAATAATATCAGAAAATAAAATATTAAGCAATATATCAAAAGTAGATAATAAATATTTTTATTTTGATGAAGTATGACAGAGGGTTGTTGTATTGGATGTATCACCTAATATTGAATGACAAAAAAATCTAATCTATACAACACTATATTTATTGATATTGTTTGGTATAATGTCATACTTTTTATCGCTGTACTTTGTAAAATCTTCATTGTGAAAATTAAATAATCTAGTAGAACATGTGAAATACTTAGAGGTAGACAACCTACAAAATAAAATAGAAATTGAATGACCAGAAAATGATGAGATAAATATATTGGCTATGAGAATGAATGAAGCTATGGATAAAATTCATAAACAAACATTGGCATTGAAAGATTTTATCTCCAACGCTTCTCATGAGCTTAAAACTCCATTGATGACTATGAATTCAGAAATAGATTATGCTATAAAATCCAAGAAACATAAAGAATGATTGGGAAATTTGAAGTTAGAATTGAAAAGTATGAACAATTTGTTGGATGAATTAGTTTTAATAACAAAGCTAGATTGACAGATAAAGTTCGACAAGAAAGAAAAAAATCTATCTGATATAGTTTTGAAAAATTTAAAGAATATTAGTAATAATTATTGAAATAAAAATATTAAAATAATTAAAAAAATAGAAAGTATAAATAAGTTTGTACACAATAGCAGCTTTGATATCATTGCTAAAAACTTAATTGAGAATGCATTTAAGTATACAGAAAAATGAGAAATTGAGATTATTTTAAATAACAATGAGTTTGTGGTAAAAGATAGTGGAATTTGAATTGAGAAAAACAATTTAGATAAAATATGGGAAAGATTTTGGCAAGAAGATGGGTCTAAAACTGATACGAAAAGTTTTGGATTAGGTCTTTATTTGACGAAATTATTGGTAGAAAAGCATTGATGGAAAATTGAAGTAGAAAGTAAGAAAGGGAAAGGGAGTGAATTTAGGATCGTGTTTTAATTGTCTCCCTCTAAAAAATTCTTCCCTTGGGGGAAGTTGTTTGCGGAGCTAGTTAGGGGTAATATTCCAAATACAACCCCACCACCCCAGCCTACCGGCAGGCAGGCTTTGGGTCCTCCTCCCCCTAGGGAGGTATCAGTAATGAAGTATTTCTAAACACTGGATTCTTCACGTTCGTTCAGAATGACAGATTGGATGTTTAAATAATATATTAAAAAATGAAAATACTACTCGTAGAAGATAATAAAACTATAGCAAAAAACATCAAAAAATATCTAGAATTGGAAGGATATGAGATTTTGATAGCAGAAAATTGATTGTATGGATTGGAAGTGGCGAAAAAAAATAATTTTGATTTAATGCTTTTGGACTTGATGTTGCCATGAATGGATGGAATAGAAATTTGTAAACATATTAAAAAAGAAAAGAACGTACCGATAATAATGACTACTGCAAAATGACAACTGGATGATAAGCTTGAATGATTTGATGTAGGAGCAGATGATTATTTAGTAAAGCCATTTGATCTTGAGGAACTTTTAGCAAGAATAAAAGTATTAACAAAAAGATTTTGAAATAACGATTTGTTTGAAATATGAGATTTGAAAATAGATCTTGAAGCAAAAAAAGTACTAAAAAATAATAAAGAAATAAAACTAACTATAAAAGAATTTAATATATTGGAAATGTTGTTGAATAACATCTGAATAGCTATTTCTAGGACAGAAATTATTGAAGAAATTTGGTGATGAGATAGCTTGTTTGAATGAGATTGAAAACTAGATGTATATATTTCTGGTATTAGAAAAAAATTAGGTAAGGATTTGATAGAGACAGTGAAAGGGTTTGGATACAAAATTGAGAAATAGAAAAAAAGACCCCGGGATTAAATGGATGATTTCTAGCGACCCTGAGATCTTTTTATATTATGAAAAGGTTATGTTTCAACCTATACTTGTATCTCCACTCAATGAACTTTCTGAATCTGAATCAAAATTATTTCTTGAACTATCCTCCTCTCTTTGTTGTCTTTTCGATTCTTGCCTGTAAGCTTTTTGTCACTCTTCTTGCTTTTGTGTAATGATAGATGAATTGTCGCAATCTTTCATAGAAAGTCATAC
>DATFJH010000066.1:0-3754 GCA_035269265.1 Candidatus Absconditabacterales bacterium | reverse complement strand
TTTAAAATCAAACAGTCCATCTTGTGGATTTGGAAGTGTATATGATGGAACATTCTCTGGTAAACTAATAAAAGGTGATGGTATTACATCAGCTCTATTAAAATCTAAAAATATAAATATATATAATGAAATAAATTACTTGTTAGTGTAAAATAGTTGTTGGACAAAATAACAAAAAAATATAGAGAATTACACTCCATTTGATATAATGTAATTATCACAAAACAAAACCCAAACAGCAGTGATAGGTAAAATTCCTTAAAAATCATCTTTTTCAATAAAATCTATTTTTTAGGGTCTATCCACAGACGCTGGCTTTTACTTCGACTTTATCCACAGCCTATGGTTAAAGTACTCCCGTTTCTGTGTTTTTTGATTTTTTTGAATTTTACCATTTATTTTATCACTTCCTTATGGTATACTTTTGTTGTTATGTAGTAGCTTTATTTTTATAAAGCTCTCTTACAACTAATATATCTTCTCTTGTCATGCTTTGGCTAAAGCTCTTGTACAGGTCAGAAGATATATTTTTTATTGTTTTCTTTAGAGCTTTTATTAGTTTATCTCCTTTTTCATACATCTGTATTATTATGTCTGTTATTTGTATTATTAGATAGTGATTTTTTATAGCTTGATAGTTAAGACTGTTTAGGTGGTGTATATGATATCTTAAGTTCTTTTGTACATTGAAGCCTTGGTTTTCTATAAGCCATCTCATCCTCGCTGTTTCAACTAATTCTGTTGCCTGTTTTTTTGTTTTTATTTTTATGTTGCTTACCCATAAAAATTCTACTTTGTTTTCTTTTTTTGTTTCTATATGTTTTATTACATTTACTGGTTTTTCTCTATAGTTTATATCATTGACCCAGTAGCTTTCTTTGCCTTTTTTTATGTGTTTTTCTTTTTCTAATATTTCATATTCTTTTACAATGCTTGGGATTCTACCAGCTTTTAGATACATTATATATTTCCATTTGTTTTCTTCACAGATATCAAATATGGATTTTGCTGCATATAGGCTATCTCCTAGTATACATATGGGTAGTCTTGGGAATGCTTTTTTTATTTTCTTTAATAGTCTTTTTGCTGCCTGGATTTCACAGTCTTGCTTGCTTACATTTTCATTTTCGTTTTCTATGAATTCTGTAGCTATGCTTAGACTTAGTTCTTGGTTAAATACTATTTTTGCTTCTAATACGTTGTGATAGTAATAGGTTTTTTCTTCTCCTGTTTCTTTGTCTATTCTTGTTTTTTTCAAGCAGTGCTTACAGTGTCTTTCTTTGAAATGAAATAAGCTTGTCCCGTCTATTACAATTCTCCAATATTTTCCTAGAAAACGGTCTTGATAAAATATTTTTCTTCTGATTAATTTGTTTATCATTTCATATCTTATTTTTTCTAATTCTTCTGGTCTTATGTCTTTCATGCATTCATTTATGGTTATGTAGTGGGGTATTTCTTCTATTTTTTCTTTTTTTAGAATATATTTCATGTTTTCAATGATTTCTTCTTGGTTAAAGCTTTCTGTCATGGTTCTCATGCTTTCTATATTCATTGCATTTTTTAGTATTAAGGGATAAAGGATTTCTATTAATTTATAATTTATATAGCTTTCATGTCGAGGATCTGTTATCCTATTTAGCTTTCCTTTAAAATTTCCAAAGTATTTATTTTCTGCTTTTAAAAATTCAATAAATGCTTTCTTTTGTTTCTTTTTATATTTCCTTTCATCTTCTCTTTTCATAACCCTTCCTTTGCGATAAAATATTTTCCTTTTCTATATTTTATCATACTTCTTAATTCAAAAAAAGGGCTTATTAGTGCGAATTATTTTTACCTATCAGTGCTGATGTTTTTTTAATCTTTTTCTAATGTCAACCGTATGAGAAAATGTCCTAAAAAAATGAAAACATAAGCACTGAAAAACAATGCTATAAAATAAAAATATATTTATTCCACGACCTCTTGACGTTGAGCCTCTGATGATATGTAAAAAGCATCCGAAGCATCACAAGAAAAAGTGATGCTTTAAAAAAGTATCACATATCATCTACTCAACATAAAGAGGCTTTCGCGGCATAAACTAGGTGTTAAAAATAACAGCTTGAGAATTAGCAACAGTATCAAAAGAATAATCGAAATGTTTTTGACTCTCAACAAACTTACAGAAAGAATCTCTCTTCCAAGGATGGCTCATAGGAGGAACATAAGGTTTTTTAATAGGTTTAGCAGGTTTATCCAAAGAGAAATATCTTGATTTGTGTTCATGAGACTGAACTTCTAATAGAGCATAAGTAGACTCATTAATGCTACAGTAAAGATTATCATCAAAAGCTTTAATAACCAAACAAGAAGTACCCTTTTTAAAATAAACGTCTAAGCCGTTAGAATTAATGGTTTTGTAGTACTTATGATTAAACTTAATACAGTGACCACTATCAACCTTTCTTTCGCTAATAACGGCGAGAATTTGGTTGATTTTTTCTTTAGTAGGTTGTAATTCAAAAACAGATTTGTTAAGATTAACTGGGAGAGCAAATAAGGAATTGAATTCTTTTATGTAGGAGTTCAAGAATTCATTAGCCTGCTCTAAAGTGGTTACGCCTGCTAATCTTAATTCGATTGGTAGGCGTGATTGTAAGGTTTCAAAAATTCTCTCAACCCGGCCTTTAGCTTGAGGAACACTTGTAGTTTTAATATCAATACCAAGTTGTTTACAAGCATAACCAAACTGAGTAAAAGTATCCTTTTCAACAGAAGGGGACTTTTTTTGTTTGTACTCAAACACAGTCCTTCTATCAGTGTAAAACATATAGGGAATGCCGTATTCAATTAAAATTTGATATAAAACCTTGTAGTAGCCATCTAAAGTTTCCTCCCTATCAAAATAAGCACCAACAATACTACCCGTACAATCATCAACAGCGACGTGAAGATAAACTTTTTCATTTAAAAACCAGTTATGAATAGATGCATCCATCTGGATCATTTCTCCAAAGTGAGCACTCCTAGGTCTTCTAGGATGAGCATCCTCAGAAGAAACAATTAACTCTTGAATTTTAGCAATTTCTTTTTTAGACTTTGACTTCTTAGCTTTTTCATTTAGCAACTTCTTAAGATTACGTTTAGTGCTTCTATTAGCCTTTGGGGAAACAATATGCTTAGTTTGAAGAATAGATCTTATAGAGCTAGGAGAAACCTTAATACTGTCATGTTTAAATAACAGTTCAGAATAATGAGTGAAATTCGCATCGTAATATTTAGTATTATATAAATCAACTATATCATCTTTAATTTCATCAGATAAAGAATGAGCAGGCTTCTTGCCTTTATTCCCATGAACGAAAAATTCCTTACCCTTATCCTTGTAACCCTTTATCAACCTATTAATATGTCTAGTTGTACAACCAATTGAAATTGCAGCTCTTTTTTTATTACCATCCGTTTCAACCAGTTTCTTAATAATTTTATACTTTTCATTTTCTTTCATATTTAAATTTACCTTTCTCATTTTTCCACCTCACATTTTTTATGAGGTTTTATTATATAGTATCATTGAACTTTTCGGGACATTTTCTCGTGTGGCTACATAGGACATTATCACATCTCAATCAGATTAATTTCAGAAAAGATAATAAAGTTGTTGACTTTATCCTAGAAATGTTGTTATAATGTAAAAGCATTAAAAAATTGAAACGGGGCGTAGCGCAGTTTGGCAGCGCATCTGGTTTGGGACCAGAGGGTCGCAGGTTCA
>DATFJH010000065.1:0-3524 GCA_035269265.1 Candidatus Absconditabacterales bacterium | reverse complement strand
TAATACAGGTTCGTAGACCTAGAGCTAGTTATTGGTGAGCTCAAACTGCTTGAAGAGTTTTTTCTGATGTGGCAAAGTTTTTGATTGGGTATTCTTTGATAGAGAGAACGAATTAAAACGTTTAAACGTTGAATTGTTTCAAAGTTGCAACGTTATTTTACAAAGTAAAATAATATTTGAATGGATATAGTAAATTTGGTAGATTTTGTAAAAGCTGGTGAGTTGTTTGATAAGGTAGATTGAATATTTGATCAGGTTGTGTCAGATTTTGATTTTTGAGATTTAGAAAATTTTATAAAAATAAACACAATTTTAGATTTTGATAAAATTGATAAAAGTAAGTCTACTTTATTTGTTTTGGATAATTTATTGCCTGAAAATGTTTCAGATTTTTTTGATATGAAAAATTTTTGTATTTTAGATTTAAATTTTGGTATTTATGGATATGGTCATAAAAATGGAATATCTAAGATAGATTTGTGATATATTTTAAATAATTGAATTGATATTTATGAACCATTTGATTTGTTGTCATTGTTGCATAATATAGAGAAAACTTGAAATAAGTATATAAGGATTGATTCTAAAAATTTACCGTGATGATTTTCAGATGAGAGCGAAAATAATATTGTTTTTATGGATAAGCATGGTTTATCTTGAGATGCATTTTGTATTGTGACTACTGGTTCTATGTTGCCTGAGATAGTTAGAACTGTAAATATTTTAAATGATGATGGTTTGTTTGTAGATGTTTTTGTTTTAAATAAGTTAAATTTTGATTTGGATAAAAAAATTAAAGAAAAATTATCAAATACTAAAAATTTAGTTTTTATATCAGATTTATTTAATTCTGATAATTATGAGAAATGGATTAAAACAAAAATTAAAGGTGTAAATTTGAAGTTTGTATATCCTAAATATGAAAATTTGTCTACTGTTTTGAATGAGTATAAGGCTGAGGAAACTAAATTTGATGCTTTGTGATTGGTTGAGAGATTGAAATAAACAATTTTATATATTTTTATCATTTCGCTGCGCCCCGACTGAACAGCGGGGACTAAGTGAAACGCATGGAGAAATCTTTTTTATAAATAGAAAGGGATCTCTCGCAAGTTAGAACTTCGGCAATTCTGCCCAATAAAATTCGAGATGACAAAGCTATTGAAAAAGTTGAATTATTATTTATAAGGAGTCATAATATTTAAATTGTAAAAAATATAAAAAATGTTTGGAAAAATGTGAGAGATGAAAAAAATGTATGATAAGTACAAGACTTTACAAAAGGCTTTAAAAAATCTTGTAATTAGAGCAAAAGAGTGAAAATATATGGCTAATTGAGAAGAGACTGAGTGAGCTATTGTAGTAGATATTACTGGAGAAATGAAATTGAGAGATTTACATATCAATGATGAATCTTTATTGGATCCTAGTAAAAAATCAGAATTAGAAGAAATTATTGTAAAAACTTTTGCCAAAGCTCAAACAAAAGCACAAGAAGTTGTAGCAGAAAAGACCAAAGAAATACTTGGATTTGACCCAAATGATATGGCTGGAATGATGGCTTGAGGTGGAATGCCAGGAATGAATTAAGAGTTCAGAATTTATAATGAAGAAATAAAAAAAATAAACCGGCAGTAAAATGCCGGTTCTTTAATTTTTCCAAATAATTTTTGCGTAATTTTTACTAGTGAAGTATATTTTTTTTAATTCATCTAGTGTTGTTACTATTACTTCTTTGGGTCCTAGTTTTGATAAAAACAAAATAATTCTTTCATTTTTATCAAAATCTATGTAATTTGTGATACAAATTCCTCCATGAGGTATATCAACTATTGTTTTTGTAATCCCCAAGAATTTAATAAATCGACCCATAAATAATAATTCTCCTGGTTTGAAATTGACCTCCTTTTCTTTTTTTATTGTATATTTGGGTATATTTTTGGTTTGTGATAATTCCAAATATAACTGAAAATCAAAGCATTCAAATTGGTTAAATTGTTTTTTGTGTCGATTTTTAAAATAGTTTAGAAGATTTGTTATTTGATGCTTTGGTATTTTTAATGTTTGAGGATTGTTTATGGAATCCTTTTTAATTAAAATTTTGAAAGTATCGTGTTTTATTCTTTTTAAATCTTCTACTCTTTCACCTTTTTCTGTCCAAAAATCATATACTAATACTGCTGGACTTTCATGTGCACTTGGTACACTAGGGATAAATCTTGGTTTTGTTAGATCCAAGATTAAAAATTTTTCTTTTTTTTTCATAAATTTTGATTTTTGTTTATTCATTTTATTTTAAATATTTGTATTTTATATTCAATCTTTTTTTAAAAAAGAACCGGCAGTAAAATGCCGGTTAAAGTAGCTTTGATTTTTCATTTTTTTTTGTATACATCTTTCCAAAAGTTTTTATTACCGCATAATGTCGGTATTTCAACATCTTCTCCATTATATCTCTTTATGCATAAATCAATGTGTTTTTTTATTGCATAAATATGTTCTGGAGAATCTTCATAAACATTTTTAATAAATGCATTGTAAGAAAAATTTCCTACTTTGATTAGTTCATTGTTTTTTGCTATTACTAGAGATACATATAAATTACCTCCTGTTATAGCAAACATAAATTGATTTCTTTTCAATTTACTTTTTTTTTCTACATAATCAATTAGGGCTTCTTCACCCAATTTTTTTAGTAATTTAGTTTTCATATTTTTTTGTTTTTTATTATTCATTTTATTCTAATTATTTGTGTTTTGTATTCAATCTTTTTTTAAAAAAGAACCGGCAAAATGCTGGTTCTAAAAATGGATTTTTTTGAGTTATTCTTTTGGTATGAATTCATGTAGTTTAACTACTTGAATATCATATCCAAGAGTTTTTAACAACCCAATTTTCTTTTCATAATTTTTTGTACAATCCAGCTCTAATTGTATGTATGGCTGGGAATTTCCTTCGAGATCTTTTACAGTAGAAGGTTCGAACGTTACTACCGTTTCTTTGTAGCAAGATTCTTTTTCAAAAAGCTTCTTTACTTGTTTTAATAATTTGTCAGCTTTTTCTTTATCTGGAGTATAGTTAAGATTTTTTTCTATTACTCCATAAAATTTGATATTCGGCATAATTACAAGATTTTTGTTAGTAATATTATTTTAAACATTATTTCAGTTAAGTCAATACTTTATTTTTTCAATTTTTTTATTGTTTCTAAAATTATATTTTTTACTTTTTTGTTTTGGGTTGATTTAGATATTTTTTCTAATCTTTTTAAGGAATTTTCTATTCAAAATTTTTCTTTTAGTTTTTTGGCGAGGATTTGAGCGATTTTTATATCCTTCGATTTCACTCAGGATGACAAGGGTTCTGTTCAAGATGACATTGTTTTTGTTTGAAATAGATTGTATAGTTTGTTATTTAGGTTTTGATTGTTGTATAGTTCATTTGTCCCAGTATAAAATTTATCGTTGTTTAAATTAATTATTGCCCAATCAGCCTCACCTATCATTCGGAAATTTAATCAATAT
>DATFJH010000064.1:0-15095 GCA_035269265.1 Candidatus Absconditabacterales bacterium | reverse complement strand
AGAAGCTTTAGAATCAGCAATTATGCAATCAGATGTTGTTAAGATTTTTGATAATCTTTTGACTATTGCTGTAGAAGAGGAAGCTTCAGATATTCATATAGAACCACTTGAAAATTATTGTAGGATAAGAATTAGAATAGATGGTGTTTTAAATGAATTAGTTCAGTATCCAAAAACTTTGCATGAAAATATTATTTCAAAATTTAAGATAGAATCTGGACAAATGAGGCCTGATGAGAAGAGACTTCCTCAAGATGCTAGAGTATCTAATGTTACATTAACCAATAAAGAAATAGATATGAGGGCAAATACATTGCCTACGGTTTGGGGTGAGAAATTGGTAATGAGAATAGTGGATAAATCTAAAGAAATACCACCATTAGAAGAATTATGATTAGAGTGAAGTAATGAAAAAATAATTCAAAAACATTTGTCTTTTCCAAATGGTATTATATTAAATACTGGTCCTACATGATCAGGTAAAACAACCACTCTTTATGCTTGTTTGGATTATGTTAATAAATCGGATGTAAACATTATTACCTATGAAGATCCAGTAGAAAATAAAATGAATTGACTGAATCAGGCTCAAGTAAGATCTGATATAGGATTTACTTTTGCAAATGGTTTAAGATGATGATTGAGGCAGGATCCAGATATTATGATGGTTTGAGAAATTCGTGATAAAGAAACTTTGGATATGGCTATGGAATCTGCTATGACATGACACTTGATGTTTAGTACTGTTCATACTAATTCTGCTATTGAAACTATTAGTAGAGTTTTGAACTTATGAGCTAAACCTTATATGATTGCTGGTACCTTTAATTTGGTTATTGCTCAAAGACTTTGTAGGAGAGTTTGTAAAAAATGTGCAGAAGAAATAGATGTGAAAAATGATGAAAGACGAGTTCATGCAAAGCATACATTTGAGAATTTTGATAAAGAACTTTTGAAAAAAGAAATAGTTTCTAGATGAATAACAAAACAACAGTGGACAAACTTTATTTCTGAGGGTAAAATACTTAAATGATCTTGAAAAGTTTGATGAGATGTCTGTCCCGTATGTGGTGGAACTTGATATAAATGAAGAGTTTGAATATTTGAATTGATGGATTATACAGATGATATAAAAAACATGCTTTTAGAATGAAAATCAAATATGGAAATAGAACAATTTGCTTTAAAAAACTGAATGATAGATCTTGAAAGAGACTGAATATTTAAAATTATAAAGTGAATGACGGATTTAGATGAAATTTATAGGTATGTTAAGACTAAGTATAATGAATAATGTTTGATGATTATTGATTAATTAACAATTATTTAGGTAAAAAATTACAATTAGATTTTACATTTTAAGTTTTAAGCTGTGGCGATACAAGAAGTTTTTAAATCCGATTTTTTTGAAAAGTTGGTAATAAAGTTAAATGCTCCTAAACTAAAAAACAAAACTAATTTTTTTAGACTTTTGGCTGTATCTCAAAAAGCTTGATTATGACTGGTTGATTCACTTAAATCTTTAGAAAAATCTGAAGAAAATAAATGATTACGTATAATTATAAAAGATCTTATAAGACAATTGTCACAATGAGTTAGTTTAGCTGATGCTATGACAAATCATGATTATTTCTTTTTGATAGGTGAAATCGAATTGGTTAGATCAGCTCAGGTAACGGGTAACTTAGTAAGTACATTATATGATATAGCAAATGAGCTTGAAAATACAGAAAAAATTAGACAAAAAATAAAAAAAGCACTTACTTATCCTGTGATGCTTATTGGTATTTCTGTAATAGCTGTAGCTTTATTGTTGATGTATGCTATTCCTTCAATAATATCAATATTTCCTCAAGATGAAATTCCTTGAATAACTGTTTTTATGATGTCTGTGTCTTGATTTTTACAGAAAAGTCGGTTTATATTAGTGATTTTTCTTATTTGACTGGTTATATTGTATAAGTTTTTATATTCTAATGTTTTGCCATTTAAGATATTTATTGATAAGATGGCTGTAAGACTTCCTGTTGTTGGTGGAGTAGTAAAAACTTCTTATATGTATAAGTTTTCAAGTTTATTGTCACAATTTTATGCAGCATGAATAAATCCTGTTCTTTCTTTAAAGCTTATATCTAATATATTTAATAATTTTGAGTATAAAAAGAAAACTATAGAAATAAAAAAAGATTTGGAAACATGATTTACTTTTTTTGAAAGTATGGAATGAACCAATCTTTTTGATCCAATATTGGTTCAAATAATACATGTATGAGAAGATACAGGTACAACAACTGAAGTTTTGGATAAAATCTCTAGTTTTTATAAGGAACAATTGCAAATGAAAATAGATATTTTAATGTCTTTTTTGGAACCGTTTCTTATGATTTTTATTGCTGCTATGATAGGTATAATAGTAGCCTCGGTATTTATACCAATGGCTAGTATAGTAACTGCTATTTAATTATAAAAAAATATTATGGAAAAAATAAAGAATAGTTTATTGTGAGTGGTTTTGTTTGGTATTAGTATTTTATTAATTTTTAATTTTTCTTTTGCTGAAAATGAAGATTCTAGTAATCTTGTTAAAAAAATAGAGATATCAGATTATTATTGAGTAAATTCTTTATTGGTAAATTTACACTTAGAGATTGGAAGGTGAGAGGCTAGTGAAGACTGAATATTTTATATGGTAGAATTGTTGAATAAGATAAAATATTACTCTGATTTGGATATTATTGATTATTTATGATATACTTTTGATATCAAAAAATCTTTAAATAATTTGTTGTATGAAATATGAGATGTTTTGGATGAAGCAGATATTGTTATATCTTCTATAAAAAACAATTTAGTTTCTTTAGAACAAGATAGATTGTCTTGTGATGAACTTAAAGATGTATCAGATAAAAATTTTAGTTTGGCATTAAAAGATTTAGATAGTAAAAATATGGAATTAAATTTAAACAAATCATTGGAATATGAGAGATGTTCTGGTGATTCTAGGATTTATTATAATGTTCAAAATAAAATACTGGAAGATATAGAATTTTATTATGAGTTTTTGAAAAATAAATATACATATTTTTTGCGCAATAAATTAGATATTATAAAAAATTATCCTGAAATATATTATGATTTAAAACAAAAATAATCAGTTGAAACTTATTATTATAAAAATATATAATAGTTGATTTTTATTGTTTATTTTTTTTCTATGATTGCATTTTCTATTTGATCGATCAATATTTATTGGTATGGAATATTTTATTTTGTTTGATTTTTGGCCTGATATTTTTTTCTTAAGTGGGTTGGTAAAATGTGATTTTTAAAAAGATTTGATAAGTTACAAAAACTTTTAAATAAAGATACTGATGATATTTTGATTGCAATTATATTGTGAGTACTCATATGATGAAGATTATGAGAGGTTTTTATATATCAATGGGATTATTTTTCACAAAACTTGTTTCAAATATTTGCTGTTTGGAATTGATGAATGTCTTTTATTGGTTGAATAATTTGAGTTTTAATATCTTTGTTGATTTTAAAAAAAATAAAAAAGATAAATATTGATGAGTTTTGGATTTTAATTGATTGTATAGTAGTTTTTGTTCCTTTGGCTATTTTCTTATGAAGATTTTGAAACTATTTAAATCAAGAGTTGTACTGATTGGTGGTTCCAGAAAATTTTTGGTGAATTAGTACTTGATTGGTAGATTTTTTGAAAAATATAAATTTATTCCATGTCTACGAATCTATAGATTTAAGACTTAGGGTTAATACAAACTTTCTTTCTATGTTTTTTGAGTGATTAGTTTTACTTGTTATTACTATTACAGTTTTTGCAAGGTCTATAAAAAAAAGAAAGATAAAGCCTGGTTATATTTCTGGATTTTTCTTGATTTTTTATTCTTTTTTTAGGTTTTTCTTGGAGTATCTTAGAATAGATAGCCAATCACAGTTTGTTTGAATTTTTACTAGAAGTCAGCGAGTATTTATTATTTTCTTTTTGATATGATTTTGGTTTGTTTTTAATAAAAGGTTTAAAAAGATTAACATATAGATTGTGCTGTCACCTTGACTAATGTGGAAGAGATTAATTTTGAAGTAGGAGATAATACTCTGGGGTAGATGCTCCTTAATTAATCTTTTTAAAAAGGTAAGGGATTTCTCGACTTATTCTTGTTTGGTAGTCAGGTCGTTCGAAATGATATTTTGTAGTTTAATTTATGAAATAACTATATTTTTTAATTATTCATTTAAGTGTTTCTGAAAGACTAGGATCTATGCTTAATGATAGTTTGTATAACCTATTTATACTACTATGATGTTTGTTCTTTTTTAAAATATCTTCTCGTATTTTTGTGTTTAGATATTTTTTATTTTTTCTAATTACTTTCTTTACTAATTCATCTACATATCATTTATGTATAACAGAAGGATTATATAGGCTTTCTAATATAGCCAATTCAATATTTGCTACAGGGAAAACATTTTTTCCTATATAAATTTTTTTCGTTAGTTTATGAAAAAAACTATACAAGCTTTTTTTGTCTGACTCGTACAATTTAAATAATACTTGTTTGTAAAACATAACTGTCTCTGTAGATTGTTTTTGTTCATTTACAATTAAAATTTCTTCTGGTATATCAAAATTAGTTAAATTTAATTCTAATGCTTTTACTCATCATATATATCGTTTTGATGATACAAATTCTTTACAGTGTTTCTTTACTATGCTTCGATAAAACATTTCTAATAGTTGTTGATCGTCATATTCTTTTTCTGGATTTTTAACCAAGAATATACTTTTTTTTAGTGTTAATAAATATCATTTATTTTTTAAATGATAAATTGTTTTATATGATTTACTTTCAGAATAATCTGAGTCTAAAATTTTTTGTATAATTTCTTTGATTTTTTCAATACTAATTAATTTGTTTTTGTGTTTTAATAAGTTCTTCACAATAATGTCGAAATTTCATCTTGCCATAATCTAGTTATAATAAATAAATCAGATAAAATTAATCTAATCTTTTTTCCAAAAAAATCAATACATTTTTTCCATAAAAATTCTAAGGATTTTTCTATTGTTTTTTGTCAGTTTAAATATAATAAATTGAGTGACGAAGAAATTCGTTGGTTTTAAATTTGATAAGCGAACCATTATGACTCAAAAAACATTGTTGGATACCAGCTCTTCTGCTTCTAGAGTTGTGGATATAGACGGTATAAAAGCAATGTTCACTGAGGTTTTTGATGGAGTGTATGATGTTGTGTTGGAAATTAATTCTCAAAAGTTTTTGCTTAGAATGTGAAATGATTCTGATCGTATTGAAAACTTTGAGGTGATTGCGACCAAGTGATTTATACATGATTTGACCAACAACCTAGTTCTTACACTTAAAAATTTGGTTGAGTGTTTGCGACTTAGTTTAAGTTAATTAGTTTATCAGATTTAAAAAATCGTTAACCATTAGGTTAAATTTGTGTTTTTCTTTTTTGCAAAAAAAGACTTGAAAAACGACATTTTTTTGTTACAACAAAAATTGTAAGTTTTATTATATGTTAGAGATCCCTATGCCTAATATGAAAAAAATTAAGACTAAAATTAAATCGGTTTCAAATATGAAACAGATTACAAAAGCTTTGGAAGTTGTAGCGACAGTCAAATTACAAAAAACAAAAAAGCAGACTGAAAATTATAGGGATTTTATGACTGACTTTTTGAAAATTATGAACGTTGTTAGGACAAAGCTAGATATATTAAATACTAATAAAATAGATCCCAATTGAAGAAGATTGATTATAGTTGTTTCTAGTGATAAATGACTTTGTTGAAACTTAAACTCTAAATTATTTAAACATGTTTTTCAAAAATACAATGATTTTAAAGATAATGCAGATGTATTTTGTATAGGTAAGAAAGCATTTGAATTTTTTGCTAGAGCTTGATTTAATGTTGTTTGACATTTGAATTTACCAGATGATTTCAATGAAAATGATCTTACTGATGTGTATGATTATATAATAAATGGTATTACAAAAAATAAATATGCTAAAATAAAAGTGTATTTTAATTATTTTAAAAATACTATAACACAAGTACCTTTGAGGTTTAAAGTCTATCCTATAGATCAAGATAGTTTTGATGGTTTTGTTCAAGATATTTGATTGGATTTGAATGATGTTATTACTGACGAATTGGATTATAAAGACTTAATTGTAGAGCCAGATTTAAAGTTTTTTAAACAAGAGATGTTGAGACAGTTTACACAACATATGATTTATTGAGCTGCTTTACAAAATAAAACTGGTGAGTTTGCTTCTCGTATGCTTGCTATGAAAAATGCTAAAGATAATGCTACAGATATGATAAAAAGTTTAAAATTATCTTTTAATAAAGCTCGTCAATCTTTGATTACTCAAGAGGTAACTGAGATCATGTCTGCAAAGATGGCAATAGAGGATTAGATTGCTTTATAATAAAAAAAATATCATGGAAAAATTTGTAAACAAGGAAGGTAAAATTATTCAGAGACAACCTGTTCAGTGTTATACTAGAGTAATGTGATATTTGAGGCCTGTAAAGTTTTTTAATGTTTGAAAGAAGTCTGAGTTTTATAGTAGGATTTATTTTGATAAAATTAAGGCTTGTAACAAAAACTTTGTATCGAAATTTATGAGTGATGCGATATGCTAAAATATAAGAATTATTTTATCTTTGTGGGGAAGATAGAGTAGTTCTAGTCATGATTGTGCAGTATAAAAACACAACAAGCTTGAATTTGTTGTGTTTTTTGTTAATAAAGATTTATAATGTTTATTATAAAGTAGTTAATTTTTTAATATATGAATTTCAAAAACAACGAAATTCGAATATTCTACAGTTTATTTTATTATTTAGATTATATTATAATTATGTGAGTTTTTTCTAAGTCAGAATCAGATATTATATTGCAAGAATATTCAAAAAATCCAGTTAAAAACTTTGAAATTGAAGATTTTACGATAAAATATCATGAATGAAATTTTATTTGTGGAGATGATATTACTGTTTTTTTGTTGATAGAGGGTGGTATTGTAAAAGATTATAGTTATATTTGAAATACTTCTACTGTTTCTTTGGCATCTGCTTGATTTATTTCAGAATTTGTGATTTGAGAAAAAGTAAAAAACCTTTTAAATCGAGATTATGATTTTTTGATTAAAAATTGACTTGATGTTTCGAAAAAAAGAAAAAGAGCAGCATCACTACCGATATTAGCTATCAAAAACGCTATACATGAGTATTTAGATGATGGTAAAATAGAGGATTTTGATGATATAATAGATAATTAGTGGACAAAACTAGACAATTTAAACTTGAAATATGTAGACAAATTTGTATATAATATTTTACAGTTGATATGTAATTAACAAACTTTTTGTTTTATTTATACTATAAACAAAATTAATGATATGTGGAAGTTGTTAAGACGTCTTATAGTTAGTGTTTTGGTGTATGGAGTTATGTTATATGTAATACACAAATATAGTTGAGGTTGGTTTTGGGTAGAAGCTACTCAATATGATGTTTTTTTAACTTTTGGTATTTTGGCAGCTGTGTTTTGGTTAGTTAATAATGTTGGTAAAGTTATTTTAAAAATACTTACTGTGCCATTAAAATATCTTACTTTATGATTATTTTCATTGGTACTAAACATTTTAGTCATATATATATTTGAATTTTTGGTGAATAATTCTACTATGTGAGTTGTTGTTCATTTGGGTACAATAGTTCAAGTATTTATATTGTCTTTGGTAGTTACTATAATAGCCTTTTTAATTAAAAAAATAACATAAATGATAAAAACAAAATGAAAAATGTTGTATTTAGTTTTAGCAATAATTTTGTTTATTGTGATTTTGATTCCTTTGTTTCAAAATGTATCTATGGGTAGCTCAATAGTGTTTTTTGGTACTCAAAACAAAATGTTTACTTCAGCTTATATGCCAATCATAGTTCTATCTATGATAGAGTGAGCTTTGGTTACTTTGTATGTTCAATCTTTATTATTGGACTCAAGAAAACAAGATGCGACTAAATTTGATCTATCAAATTAATATTTTATATGGAAATAAAGTTTTGTGATGACAAGAACGTATAATGTTACTAGAGAAAATGCTGCTAAAATGTTGGGGGTTTCTACTAGGACAATCGATAGGTATGTAAAAGGATGAAAACTTTCATACAAAAAGGTTGCTAATAAAGTTTTATTAGCAAAAGAAGAAGTATTAGATATGCAAAAAGATTTTTCAGCTTTGCGTCAAGAAGTTAATACGGAGGTGGTAAGTAAAAATTCTTCAAATTCTGGTTCTCTTTCAAAAGTAGATCCTTCGTTGGAAAAAGCTATAGATGAGAAAATAGAAAAATTTTTCTTAATTTTTAATGAAAAAGATAAAATTTTGGAAGAAAAAAATAAGGTTATATTTATGTTGCAGCAAAGAGTATGAGAGTTGGAAACTAAATTAAAAACAATGGTTGCTTTACCAGATTATACTAGAGAAAAACAAGAAGCAATGATTGAAAAGCAAAAATTAGAAGAAAGAATAACTTGATTAAAAAATAGAATAAAGTCTGAAAAGACAAAAAATCTGATTTTTGTTGGTCTTTCTATGGCGTTGATAATTGTTGCTATATTCTTTTTTGTAAAAATGTAGTTTATAACTACTATATTTTCTTTTGATGGTTAATAGCCATCTTTTTTATTAAGTCAAAAGTTATTGACTTTTATTTTCTAATACTTATAGTTTGCTTATAGTGTTTTATTTTTTTTCAATCATATGGTAGAGGAGTGGATAGATATACGAAAGATTCTCTCTATTATATTCTTTGTTTTTTTGTTTTTCTTTATTCTCTATATATCTTTGGAAAGAATATTGTCTAAGCTAGAGTTTAAAAGAAAATTAAGATTAGCAAAAGATCAATTATTTTCTGATATTTTTAAAAAAGATGATTTTCAGTTTTCGGAGATTTTTACTATGGATGAGCTGTCTGATATAGAAGTAAGGATTAGAAATGATTTAAAGGAGCTAAAAAAAAGGATATATTGTGATACATCTAAATATGATTTAAAAGATTTGGAGAGAAATGTTGAAGAAAACTTTAATGAAAAAGAAAAAAAATTAAATAGACTTGTTTTAGTTAAGTATAGAGATGCTATAAAATCACTTAACGATAAGTTAATATATTTAAAAACTGATTTAGATGCATTTAAATGAGCTTTTGGTCAACAAGATTTATTGGTTAAAAAACAATTTTATAATGAGTCTAAGAATAATTTTGTTAGATTGGATTCTTCAATAAAGGATGTTGAAAAATCTTTAGAATCAAAGATAGACTCTATCTTGGAAAACAAAGATAAAAACCTAAATAAGCAAATTGATTATTTAATAAAAAATAATGATAAAATAAGTTCTGAGAAAATGGGTATTATTCGTTCTTTACAAGAAAAGAATGAGTCTTTTATGAAAGATAGTATGACAAAAATATACGATTTGGTCAAACAAAAAGATATTATTTTAGAAGAAAAATCTAATTTGATATTGGAACAGAGAGAAAAAATTGCAGAATTAGAAAAAAAGCTTTCTGAATACAATAGTACTATAGAAAAAAGAATAAATGAAAATTTAATTAGTAAAAAAGACTTGGAAAAACAAATAAGTTTGTTACAGAAACATATTAAATCTCAAAATATAAAAACAACATTTATGTTTTTTATATTCATTTGAATTTTGGTATTAATGTTTGTTATATTAGAAAAAGCTTCTATCCTTGAGTATCTTTTATAAAATTCTTGTATTTAATTTTCTTATCTATAAATTGTTTATAGGTTTAGTATTTTAATATAAATATAATGAAAAATAAAACAAAAAAAATTCCTGAAGATTTGATGAAGTTTCTTTTTGATGCACAAAGAAATGAATTAACAGAATCTATTATTTATCATAAGTTATCTAAGTTGAAATCTGGACAAAAAAATGCTAATATTTTTGAAAAAATTTCACAAGAAGAAAAAAAACATCATGATATATGGCAAAATTACACAAAGGTAGTTGTTAAACCAAATATGTTTAGAGTTAGATTTTTTGTTTTTCTAACTAGATTTTTGTGATTAAGTTTTGGTATAAAATTGATGGAAAGGTGAGAAGTATATGCACAAAATGCTTACTATAAATTAAAAGAATATATACCAGAGACTGCTAAAATTCAGCATGATGAAGAATCACATGAAAAAGAATTGATAGGTATGATTGACGATAAATGACTTTCTTATATTTGATCTATAGTTTTGTGACTTAATGATGCTTTGGTAGAGCTTACTTGAGTTTTGGCTTGATTGACCTTGGGATTGCAAGATCCAAAGCTTATAGCTGTGGTATGACTAATTACTTGAATATCTGCGTCTATGTCTATGTGAGCTTCAGAATATCTTTCTACAAAAGCAGAATGATGAGAAAATGCATTTACATCATCTATGTATACTCGAGCAGCATATTTTATTACTGTGGTATTTTTGATATTATCATTTTTGTTAATAAACAATCCTTTTGTTGCACTTCCTATTACCTTATGAGTAGCTATAACAATCATAGCCATATTTAACTGGTATCTTTCTATAGCAAAAGATCTTAGCTTCAAGCATAGATTTTGGGAGATGGTATGAATTAGTATCTGAGTGGCAATAATAAGTTTTGGAATTGGATTATTGGTAAGAAATTTGTTTGGGTTAGATGTATAAAATATTTTTAATTATTTGATTTAACTTTATATGAATAAACATCCAAAAAAAATAGAAAAATATAATTGAACTATGGAAGAGTTGTCTAGAGATATTGTTGGTTTGGATTATGATGCACAGGTAGAGTTGTTTAAATTATTAACAAAAGATTTTCAAACAGATTCAATTAATGATCAAAATATATGACATCCCAAAGTGTCTAAGTTTTTGGAAAATATTTCAAGTTGATTGTCTGAAATATTAAAAAGAGATATGGAGCCTATGGCTGATTTGTGTAGAACTTATAATAAAAAATGAATTAGATAAAAAATGTTTTTTACGTTTCTAATTCTTTTGATTTTTTTGTTTGTATTATTATGTTGAGAGAAATGATAATGTAATTTTTTTTTAAAATTTATTACTATGAAAAAACTCTTAATTATATCAATTTTATTAATGAGTTTATTTATTATATCTTGATGTAATAATGATCAAGTATTGGAAACAGATAAATCTATAAGTTGTCTACCAGAACAAAGAAATGTAGATGCTTGTGATAATGTATATCAGCCTGTTTGTGCTACAGTAAATATTCAATGTATTACTACACCTTGTGATCCAATAAAGCAGACATTTGAAAACTCTTGTAAAGCATGTAACAATCCTTTGGTTAGTGATTATGTAGAGGGGGAGTGTTAGGTGTGATATTTTATAAATAATTTTATTTAGATGAATATAATTATTAAAACTGCAACAATCGATAATTTAAAAAATATTCAGGAATTAAATCTTAAACTTTTTAAAAAAGAATTTGAAGAATATGATTCCTTATTGAATGTAAACTGGACTTTTGGAGAGTTTGGAACTAAATATTATCAAGATAAAATTATCAATGACAATTGTTGTGTGTTAGTTGCTGTTGTAGATGATAATATTATTGGTTATTTGTGTGGAGGAATAACTAAAGGTGAAGAATACAGAAATCTACCAATTGTTGCTGAATTAGAAAATATTTTTGTTTTAAATGACTTTAGATCAAAAGGAATTGGAACAAAATTGTATAATAAATTTATTGAATGGTGTAAAATAAAAAAAGTTGGTAAATTAAAGGTAGAAGCTTCTGTAAAAAATAAACTGGCAATTGAATTCTATAGAAAAAATAATTTTAAAGATTATACTTTAATTTTAGAGGCAGATTTATAGTTTATAGTTAGGAATTTTATACTTTAATCATATTAAATATGCAATTATTTTTGGCATCAGCATTAGAGTATGTAAAAGATTTTTTTGTAGAAAAAATAGGTAATATAAAGTGAAAAACTATTTGATTTATATCAAATCCTGCAGATTTAGATCGTAAGTGAGACATTGAACCACGATGGGTGATATGAGACAAAAATATGCTTAAATCTCTATGAGGAATTATAAAAACTATAGATATAAGAGAGCTTAAAAATGATGGATTATTTGAAGTTATATCAAATGTGGACTTATTATATGTTTCTGGATGAAATACTCGTTATTTTAAAACTTTAGCTGATGAGAACTGATATCAGAAGATCATAAATGAGTTAATTATAAAAAAATGATTACCTTATATATCTACCAGTGCATGATCGTGTGTAATGTGAACATCTATAAAGTATTTAGATCCTGGGGAGTTTAAGATAGAGCAATGATATGGACTTATAAATGCGATGATTTTACCACACTGGTGATCTGAAAATTTTAAAGAAGAATACGAAGAGGTTATACCTAAATTATATAATGAGAGTCAAAATATAATTACACTAAACGATAGACAAGTGATTTATGTAGATAGCAATTGATATGAAATATTAGGGTAGGATAGTTTAGTTAGTTATTATGTTAAGGGGTGGTGCGAAGGGTAATTATATTAAATCATAAATCATAAATCATAAAATTCTGATATATAGTATTTTATATACTGATTTAAATAAAAATTTGTTTGTATTTAAATTTATACTACTTGGAATAAACCAATAATTTTATTGAATTTATATATGTTTTTTGTATATTGTAAATACTTATAGTACCATATTTTATGGTTTGACTATTTGTATAGATTCGGGAGTTCGGGTTATCGGACTCCTGTTTTACTAAAATGTATTGTATGGAATATCCACAAGACATAAAAGATTGGTTAAGCACTATACCAAAACGTCGTCAAGAATGATTTAAAAGATATATAAATCAGGAACTTTTTGTAATATTAGAATGAAATTACTCAAAAGATGAGTTTAAAAAAGTTTTGGAAGATAAAAAAGAACAAATTATTAAATATATGAATGAAGAGTCAGATCCAAAAAGAAAGCATTGATCTAAAGGTAAAAAACATAGAGAGAGGTGAATAGGTTATGTAAAAAATATAGAAAGAAAATTTGATGAATATGGGGTGGATTATGTTAGATTGTTTAAAGAATTATATAATGTAGATTTAAAAGAAAAAAACGATTGATACTTGTGATTGTGTCCTATACACAAAGAAAACAAACCGTCTTTGAGTATACATCCGTATAAAAGATGTGTAAAATGTTATGGTTGTGGACATGGATGATCTAATATTGTTAATTTTATAAGAAATACCTCAAATAAAAAAGTATCAGAGATTTATCAAATGATTGAAAAGTATATTTTTTCAAAAGAAGAGAGTGAAAAGTTTACTGAATATTGGAAGAATAAAAGAAAGAATTATAAAACAAAAGAAAAATGAGATAATATTGATGATGATTTGGGTGAACTGCCTTTTTAATAGAGCAGTAGTTCTCCCAAATGGACCCCGTAGAAGGGCAGGGAAACCGCACAAAAGAGATTATTCTAGAGTGAGGTCTTATTAAATGATGATTTTACTTTTTTCAAAAATTATAAAAACAAAAGGGGAGTATACTCCCCCGAAAATTGAAATTTTTAATTTGATATTATCTAAAATAAAATTATGATGATATAGCTTTATTAAAAACAAAAAATTTATGTATATAGACGATCCAGAATTACAAAAAAAGAAAGCAGAAGCTACCAAAAAAAAATGGGAAGCTATAGTTTTTGGTGATGAACTATATGAATGTAGAAAATGTGGTGTAAAAAAACATCCAAAAGATTTTGTAATTCAACGATTGGACAATCCTTGGGTGTGAAAATATCGTTATTTGTATGAGTGTAAGGAATGTAAGAGGAATAGAACCTATAAAAAGAGATCTGATGATAGAGGTACTATAGAATGAGCATTAAATATTATTTCTAAACAACTGCAACAATGAGCTAAAAAAAGAGATATAAAGTTTGAGATTACGGTTGACGATTTATTGGATATGCGAGAAAAGCAAGACGGTAAGTGTTATTATACTGGTTATGAAATGACTTATGGTTTTGTTCATTATAATGAATGATCTCAATCAGATAAGACTAAATACCAGGTGTCGTGTGATAGATTGGACAATAGTATATGATATAAGAGGAGTAATGTAGTACTCTGCTGTACTGTGGCCAATAAAATGAAAAACACAATGTCAGAAAAAGAATTTTATCAGATATGTAGTGATATTTCAACTAAACATAAATAATATATTCTTAACTTTGCAGATATGTTTATTGCAAGGTTAAACAATATATCTTGTGCAAAGTAGATGGGGTAATATAATTTTTTATGTTTTCGTAGTTTTGATCTTATTTTTTGTTTTTTTGTAAAGAATATTTAGATTTATACTTTATATATTTTTTTGTTTTTTTTCTAAAATTTTGTTAAAATTTTTGATATTCCATATTTTTTGTTATTAAAATCCTCTATTTGATGTTATACCAGTTCTAAACTAATATATTATTGTTGTGAAAATTAGGGCTATTTTTATTTTTGAGTGCATTGTTATACCACTAAGATAAAAAAATGATCGAATTTGAAACAGGACTTTATTAATTATTCCTCTTTTGGTCTATTGTTATTAATTTCTTGTTTATGATTTTTTTTAATTGTTTTTGTGTTAAATTTTTAATAAATTTCTTTGTGTGTTCATAAATTTTTTTAGTCGAAATGAAATTTGTGTTTTACTTTGCACAATTTTTTGTTTTTTTGTAAAACAGGGTAGTATTTTAAGTTTTATTTTGTTTTTGTAAATATACACTCCTCTACTTTGATATTAGATTTTTGATAAAAAAAGATATTTGTTTATAATCTAGTTACTACTTTTAAATTAATTAAAAGTATTTAATGAAGATTAGCAAAATTAAGATTTCAAATTTGTTTACATTCCCCTATATAAAAGGATTTAATTCAAAAAAGGGGTTGATTTTTGATGATAAAGAAAAAAGTAATTTTAA
>DATFJH010000063.1:0-6462 GCA_035269265.1 Candidatus Absconditabacterales bacterium | reverse complement strand
CACATTTATCGAAACAGTTATTGCTGGAGTTAAAAAAGAAGGTGAAGTTAGAATTCAAGGATTCGGAACTTTCAAAAAATCACACAGAAAAGCTAGAGAAGGAGTTAACCCACAAAACCCATCTCAAAAAATTAAAATCCCTGCTATGAACGTTGTTACTTTCAAAGCTGGATCTGACTTCAAAGGTGCTGTTAAATAATAGCCTAAAAGTCTAAAATAAAAAAACTCTGACTTCGGTCAGAGTTTTTTTGTTATTTTATTGATTTTTAAAAAGCACCTAATATTTTTTTTAATTTTGAATATAAAGAATCATATTCTTTTCTTGTTTCTTTATTGTTTTCAGAATTATTTATTTTGTCTTTTAATTTTGATAATCTACAAATATATTGTAATATCTTTTGTTCATATATATCATTAGGATCTAATATGTTTTTATATAATCAATTATGTTGAATAGGTTTTAGGACTACTCCTTTGTATGTTTTCACATTTTCAGAATTTGTATTAATTTCGTAAAAATTATCTTCATCTACTGATATAGTGAGTATTGATCCATCTATCATATACTGTTCTGTACTATGTTCTCAATACTCAGATTCTAACAAATTAAATATAGTTATATTTAATTTTCAACAATAATATTTTAATCAATAATCAATGACTTGTAATAAATATTTAACATCCCAATTATTTAGTTTATTCCAAATCATATTAGCTAAACATTCATTACTTAATTGAAATATTGTGTTTGGCTGTAAATATGAATCTGGGTAAAATTGAATTTTTTCTCAATGTGCAGTATCCAATACTGCATGCAAAAATAATCAATCATTAATATTTTGTAATATGTAAGATATTAATTCTGTATCTCAATATTTATAAATAACATTATTTATAACTTCTAAAATTTGATTATTAGAATCAAAATCATGTCATATAACTCATATTATTCAGTCTGACACATCAATATTATATTTATAATAATGTTTTATAGCATTATAACAGTTTAGTTCATTAAAATCATTATATGAAATAAAAGTTAATAAATTTCATTTAATTATATTTTCCAATTGACTTTTAATTTCACTTGCTGTCTGTTTTTTTGTTTGATCTTCTTCTATTGCCAAAAAATCGCTATATTTATTATTATCTTTAAATGAAAAAATATCGTTTTTTTCTAAAAAATAATTTAAATCTATTCATTCAAATATCTTCTTTTGATCTGTAATTAAAGAATCCCAAACTTTTTTAAAAGCTTTATAATAATCTTTTTTTGAAGAAAAATAAAAAACTCATCAAAAGTTACTAATATCGTAGTTTTCAGATAATTCTTGATCCAATTTTTCATTTATATAGGATTTAATCTTTGGATTATTAGTAGTATTTTCTTTATTTTTTGATTCAAAATTTATCATAAACAAAAAAATAATTAAAAAATATGATTAAGTTATTATAATAAAACTAATAATATATATACATATATATAATTAAATGTCAATTAATATTGAAATATTATTATAGCTTTATTTCCTTGATTTTAACTAAATAAAAAGTATTTTATTGGTAGTATTATTTTAATTAAAATAAAAATAAGAAAATGGATTTGTATATATTAGTAGCATTTATAATAGGTTGATTGCTTTGATTCTTTGTATTTTATTTTAGATATAAGCACAAAGACTTAATTAATGAGCTTAGATCTAACTTAAAGTCTGCGAATAAAGAATTGGAGTATTTGAATCGTGAACTAGATGAATATACTCATCAAAATGCTATTCTAAAAGAAAAAACTACAGAATTATTGGAAAAAAATGATGAATTATCTGATGTAGTGGCAGAACTGAGTAAGTATTATGTACACATCAAAAGAGCAAGTGAAAAAACAAGTGAGTTAAGTAAGTTTTTACATGAACCAAATCCAGATATAGAAGAAAAAATAAAAAAATTATCAAATAAAGAAAATAATATTTCAAATGAAAAAACATTTTTTTAAATATAAATTCTTCACATACGGGGAAGTTTGTTTGCGGATTTGGCAGTATTACCAAATAAAGCTAGTTGGGGGTTAATTTCACTCTAAAACACCCCAAACTAGTCCTGATATTCATCGGGACAGAACAACTTCCCCCAAGGGAAGAACTGCAGTTTTATGTTAAAGCTAGGAATGAATGTCTTATAAACAAAAACATACGGAGATACTAGATTCAGAAACTTGATATAATCTAGTAGCTACACAATACAAAAACTATCACAAACACTTAGATAGTTTTTATGATTTAGATATACAAAGATTTTTGCCTAGAGATAATCAAGACTTAGATATTATAGATTTGGGAGCGTGAGATTGAAGATTGTTTAAATACTTTGAAAATGTACCATTTAGAAAGTATACAGCATGTGATATAGCTCCAGAATTATTAGCTCATCACCCAGAAAGATGAATAAAAATAGAAAAAGTAGTTTGTGATCTTGAAACTACCCTGCCATTTGATGAAGATTCGTTTGATATTGCTATGAGTTTTTTTGTATTGGAACACATAAGTGATTTACAATCAATGTTTGAAGAAACATATAGAATACTAAAAAATGGATGAAAATTTATTATATGACATTTTTTGCAAAGAAGAGAATTTGAATGGAGTATAGGAAAATGAGATAAACACAAAAAATTTAAAATCAAACAATACCATTACAGATTGGAAGAAATACAAGAAGCAGCAGAATATAGTTTCTTTAAATTTGAATATCAAGAAATAGTTGAGGAATGAGTTTTGATAGGATATTTGATCATTTGTGACAAAGATTAATTTTGAATTGTCATTCTGAGCTTGTCTGTCCGGTAGACTGGTTTTGCAAAGAATCCATTAAACATAAAATCATAGTATCTTAAAACACTAGATTCTTCGTTCTACTAAGAATGACAAAAAAAACACGGCGATAAACCGTGTTTTTTATATTTATGAAACTTTATTATTTCTTTGGAGTCCATTTAGCTTTTTTGTCAAAAGCAAGTATTGGATAAAATACTATTGGTAATATCCACAATCCAAGTCCAAATAATGCTGGTTTTTTAAATCTTTTTGCAATATCAAAATTTAATATAATCATTAAAACCAATAATACTGGTGGAAACAATAACCATCGAGTCCATGCTCCTGGTCTTCACGCAACTTTAAACATCAAATATATGTTATAAATTGGGATAAGAATTCCCCAACCTGGTTGTCAAGCTTTCTCAAAAATTTTCCATTGTGATATGATCATCAAAACAGAAACAAGCAACCATATAAATACTCAAATAGCTCCTATTGCAAATATTCACATTGCAGCAACTCATAAAATTGCATCATTTTGAGCAACACCTGTTAAAACTACATTATAATCCATATTTTTTAAAAAAAATAAAAACATTGTTTGCAATATAATAAATCAAAAGACTAATGCAAGAAATTTCTATAAAATAACTCAAAAAAATACCTTACGAACAAACATATAGCTTATTATTTTGAAGTAAAAACTATCTTATTTTTACTTAGATTTACATCAACTTGAGTATCTTCTTTGATACTTCAATCGATAATACCACTAGCCAACTCATCTAATAATATATTTTGGATTGCTCTTTTCAATGGTCTTGCTCAAAATAAAGGGTCCAATCATACTTTAGCTATATACTTTTTTACTTCATCAGATATTATTAAATCTATATTTTTTTCTCTTTTGACTAAGTCAACTATTTTTGATAATTGTATATCAATTATTTTTGTTAACATTTCTTCATTTACAGGATTGAATAATATTATATCATCAAGTCTATTCAAAAACTCTGGTCTAAAATGTGACTGCAATAATGGCATTATATCTTTTTCTAAACTAATAGTTCATTTTTGATCTTTCATTTTAGACATTATCACTTCTGAACCTAAATTTGAAGTCATAACAACTATTGTGTTCTTGAAATCAACTGTTCTCCCTTTTGAATCTGTAAGTATTCAATCATCTAATAACTGAAGTAATGTATTAAATACTTCTGGATGTGCTTTTTCTACTTCATCAAAAAGTATTACAGAATATGGCTTTCTTCTAACTGATTCGGTAAGTTGTCATCATTCATCATGTCATATATAACCTGGAGGAGATCAAATCAATCTGGATACTGTATGCTTTTCTTGATATTCAGACATATCTAATCTAATCATAGATTTTTCGTTATTAAACAACAATATAGCCAACTGTTTAGCTAATTCTGTTTTACCAACTCAAGTAGGTCATAAAAATAGGAAAGATCAAATTGGTCTATTGGGATCTTTTAGTCATGCTCTAGCTCTACGTATAGCATTTGAAACTGACGAAATAGCTCTTGATTGTCATACAACTTTTGAAGATAAGTGTTTTTCAAGTTTTGATAATTTTTCCATTTCTGTTTGAATAAGTTTTGATACTGGTATTCAAGTCCATTTAGAAATAATTGATGCAATATCCTCTTCTTCTACTATATCTTTTATTAAAATTTTTCATTCTTTTTTAGATTGCTCAATTTTAGTTTCTATTTGTTCTAATTTTGATTCTAATTTTGGTATCTGAGAATATTTAATTTCAGCTGCTTTATTATAATCGGTTTGTTTTTCTGATATTTCTGCTTCATGATGTAAATCTTTTATTTCTTTGTTAATTTCTTTTGTTTCGACCAATAATTTCCTATCAGATTCTCGTTCAGATTTCTTTATATTATATTTTTCTTTAATGTTAGATAATTCTTTTTCTATTTCTTGGATTCTGGATTCATTTTTATTATCCCCCCTGCCCCCCTTGTTAAGAGGGGCATTTTCTATGGAAAGTGCTTGTTTTTCTATCTCCAATTGAGATATTTTCTTTTCTAGTTTTAAAATATCTTCTGGTATACTTGTCATTCACATTTTTGTAGAAGCTGCAGCTTCATCTAATAAATCAATAGCTTTATCTGGTAATCTACGATCTGTAATATATCTCATAGATAAGTCTACACAAGCTACTACAGCAGTATCAGATATTTTTACTCAGTGATGAGTCTCATAGGTTTTTTTAATTCATCTCAAAATTGCTAAAGCATCTTCTTTGTTTGGTTCACTAACCATAACTGGCTGAAATCTTCTTTCTAATGCTGCATCTTTTTCTATATATTTACGATATTCATTTATAGTTGTTGCTCAAATTACTCTAATCTCTCATCTAGCCAACGAAGGTTTTAAAAGATTTCACATATCCATAGATCACTGAGTCTTTCATGCTCATACAACCAAATGCAATTCATCTATAAATAATACTATAGAACCATCAGACTTTTCTACTTCTTTAAGAACAGCTTTGAGACGCTCTTCAAACTCTCATTGATATTTTGCTCAAGCTATCAAAGATCACATATCCAATTCTACTATTTTTTTGTTTTTTAACATATCTGGAACTTCTCACTTTATTATTTGTTGAGCCAATAATTCTATTATAGCTGTTTTACCAACTCATGGATCTCATATTAAAACTGGGTTATTTTTTGTTCTACGAGACAATATCTGAATAGCCCTTCTACTCTCTTCATCTCTTCAAATTACAGGATCTAGCTTTCATTCTTGTGCTAATTGTGTCAAATCTTTACCGTATTTTCACAAAGCATCCATAGTGTTTTCTGGGTTTGATGATTCTACCTTTTTTCAATTCCTCATTTCTTTAATTTTGTTAAAAACTAAATCATAATCTAATCACTCATTAGACAAAATTTCTTTTACTTTATTTGTTCATTTAATTATTGCTAAAAACAAGTGTTCTGTAGTAATGTATGAATCTCACATATCATTCATGATTTTTTCAGAACCTGTCAAAACCCTTGTTAATTCAGAAGAAGCTCACATTTGATAATCTCATTGAAGTTTTGGAAGTTTTGATGTTTCAGAAACCAAAAAAGCTCTTATTTTTTCCTTATTTATTTCTAATTGTAATAATATGCTTGGTATATATCCATCAGATTGTTCTAACATAGCTAAAAATAGATGCAAAACATCTATTTGACTATTTTGCTGTTGTACTGCTAATTGATTAGCAGACTGTATGGCCTCTGCAGCCTTTGTTGTAAATTTTTCAAAATTCATATTTTATTTTTTATAAAATAAAGTAGCACTTAAATTGTTTTGGTGCTATTAAAATAAATATTTTTTTTAAAATTTCAAGTTTTTTTGTACTTAGTTCCACACGGGTGGTTTGCACTATTAAGTGTCAATTATTTCTAAATCGCAATCTCGAATTTCTGAAAGTTTTTTGACCACATCTAAAGTCTTGTATCTTGGATCTTTCTGATTTGAATAATATCGCTTGTGTGGTCGTATAATGATTATTTTTTTTAAATCTTTATAATTTTGGAAAATCTCTGAATGGGTAGCTAAAATAATACTTGTATTCCCATTTTTTATATTTCGCCAAGATTTGTCTTTTTGA
>DATFJH010000062.1:0-3066 GCA_035269265.1 Candidatus Absconditabacterales bacterium | reverse complement strand
GGGATTTTAATTTTTTGAGATGGGTTTTGTGGGTTAACTCCTTCTCTAGCTTTTCTGTGTGATTTTTTGAAAGTTCCGAATCCTTGAATTCTAACTTCACCTTCTTTTTTAACTCCAGCAATAACTGTTTCGATAAATGTGTTTACTAACTCTGCAGCTAGTTTTTTAGAAACACCTAATTCTTCAGCTAATTGCGCGATAAGAGCAGTTTTAGTCATAATTGTACTGATTAATATATAAAATAAGTACTACGTACATTCAGTATATTAGGACTGTCTAAGTGAATTTCAACATTTTTTTTAATTTTCTTTGTTTTCTAGATTTGCTCCATTTTTACTCTAAATATGGGTTTTAAAGCACTTTTCAGGCAATATTGAGTTTTATTAGTTTATAATAGGGTTTGACATTTTGATAAAATATGTTGAAATTAAATCATATCAGTACCTAAAAGAGCTTTAAGTTTTTTTAATGACCTAGAAATTTTTTGTCTTACACTATCATTTGATATTTGCAATATATCAGATATTTCTGTATTATCTTTTTCTTCAATAAATTTCAGATAAATAATTTCTTTGTTTTCTATATCTAATTTTTCCATTGCAGATTTTATTTGTTCATACTTAAAATCAGATTCTAAAAGTTCAAAAATATCTAGATCATCTTCTAGAGTATCTTCAAAATTTGTTCAGTCTTCTATTCTATCAAAAACACTAAAAGATATATCTTTATGTTTTTTAAAGTTATCTTTTATCAGATTTTTAAATACAGTCCACACAAAGGCGTTAAATGATTGCTTAAAATCATATTTTTTTACAATATTTCGTCGTTTAACATAAAATTCGGATATTATGTCTTCGGTTTCCTCTTTATTTAGAAAAAAATTTGATTGAATATAACGAAAAAACATATCAACAGTCTTTAAGTAGAATTCATTGAATGCTCGTTGATCTTGTTTTACTAATTTTTCTATAAATTCTTTATCAAAGTTCATATTAATTTACTTCGTAAATCTATCGTTTCAACGTTGAATCGTTGCAGCGTTGAAACGTTAATTAAACATATCTCTTCAACACTATTTCATGGTCTTTACCATCATCAAAATATTCATCTTTAATTGCAGCAATACAAGTAAGTACTTGTCATTCTTCCAGCTCCATCATTGGATTATTCAAAAAAGATCCATTTACTAATTCTTTTCATTCAACTATTTCACAAAGACATAATCCACAAGCACCAGCACCACATGAAAATGGTATCTCTACATTATTTGCTTGAGCCATTTCTGTTATTACTTTACCTTTTTCAGCCTCAAATGTTCATAATTCGACTCAATCTGTTCATTGAATTGTAATTTTAATCATTTTTAATTTATTATAAGTTAAATGTGTTCTTGTGCTCCTTTTGTAAAGGAGCTGTCCCGCAGTATTGCGGGGCTGAGGATTTTCAGTCGGCAGATAATGCCTACTAAATCCCGTTACCCCGCAACCTTGCAGGTAAAACAACTCCCTTTACAAAGGGAGACAATTCACGATTATTTTTCAAACATATCCTTTGCTTCTTCCAACTGATTATCAATATTACTTTCAATATAACTATCCACATCAAATTCTACTATTACATCTGGATCTACTCATATTTTATCTATATTTTTTTTACTAGGTGCAAACCATTTACCAATTGTATATTTTATACTATCTCAATCTTGAAACTCATCCATAGTTTGTATTGTTCATTTACCAAAAGATTTAGTACCCAATAATGTTGCTCATGCTTGTTCTTGTAATGCCATAGCTATTATTTCTCATGCACTAGCAGTCATTCAGTCTATCAAAACGACCGTTTTTATTGATTCAAACTCTCCAAATCATTTTGAAAAATATTTTTCATCTTCATATCATTTATATTTAGCAGATACCACTAATTCGTTTTTAGGAACAAAATGAGATGCTATTTCAACAGCTATAGGCATAAGTCAACCACCATTTCATCTTAGATCTAGTATTATTCAATCCAAATCTTCTTTTGCTAATGTCTTAACTTCTTTTTTAAAGAGATTTTCTGTTTCTTCTCATATAATAAACATTTCTATATATCATATTTTTTGATTTTCCAGCTCTATTACTTTACTTTTCACAGAAGGTATATTTATTTTTTCTCTAGTTACAACAACATCAATTATCGTTCTTTCTTCTCAATCAAACCTTTCTATAATTATTTTTACATCAGTACCAGCAGGTCATTTCATTCTACTTACAGCCTCATCCAATGTTTCGCTTTCTACATATTTATTATCTATCTTTATTACACGATCTAAAGGTTTTATTCATGCTTTGAATGCTGGAGATTCCTTTAAGACCTCTTCTATTAAAATATAATAATCTTTTTTATTCACTATAGCTCAGATTCACTCAAATTCTTCTTCTCATTCTAGGCTTCACATAAATCAACTATTTTGATCAGCATCCATATATACAGTATAAGAGTCTTCCATTCAGTTTACATATGATTTTAATGCTTCTTTTACCATAAATTCTTTATCTACATTTTCATAATTATAGAATCATTGTTCTAATATTTTATCAACTAATTCAAAGCGCTCATATTTATCTTGATAATATTTTATAGGAGTATCTCTTGATGCCAACATACTTTGGTTTATTATATCTACAGGACCAAGTTTAATGATTATTCATCAAAGTAATATTCCCAGTAGAAACAACAAAAATCAGTTTATTTTTCTCATCATTTTCAATTAAATAAAATAACATTTAATTTTTTTTAGATTTTTTATTTCACAAAATTACAAAATTTAAACGTCTTATATTATAACAAAATTACGAGTTTGTTACATTTTCAAACACATCCAAAATACTGTTATTTTTTACAAAAGCAACATCAAGTCTTACATCAAATTCTAAATTTTTCTTATACATATAATCTTGTATTGTCTTTTCCAAAAATTTTAATTTTTGTGGTTTTATATATCACATCAGGTCATCTATTTGATCTACCACTTTTACTTCTACAAAAACTATCTCACCATTTTTTTGTGCTATCACATCCAAT
>DATFJH010000061.1:0-21602 GCA_035269265.1 Candidatus Absconditabacterales bacterium | reverse complement strand
AAGAGATCAACGAATGATAAATATAGCTCAAAAAAAATACCCAAATTACAATTTCAAGAAAAATAAATGATATGGTACATTAGAACATAGAAATTCAATAAAAAAGTTTTGAATTTGTGAAATACACAGAAAATTATTCCTTAAGAAATTAATATTGACTTAACAAACAAAACAAATATAAAACGAATAATTTTATTATTAATAAAAAAACATGAATAATATAACTATGGATAACCCAAACAGTATTGAAGGAGCTTGATGATGGAAATACAATCAATTAGTAATTTCTGATACTTACTGAAAAACAAAAGAAAAAACTGAAGAAGAATTAGTAAAAACAATCCAAACAAATTTTAATAATGAAAAATCATTAGCAAAAACAATAGAGGAGAGGGGAAATGAAGAAAATTGGATTCCACCATTAGACTAATATTTTGATACAAAATTTTTCTTCATCCTATTAGGAAGCGAATAGGAATTAAAAAACCCACCTTAGAAAGGATGAAAAAGGAAATACATTATCCCCCTTAAAAGGGGGACGAAGGGGGTTCAGTTAATGTAGGCTGGATTCTTTATTCTCTTCGGCACTTCTGCCGAATAAAATTCAGAATGACCTTGTCGAGTAGGAAGAAGTAAAGGGGCATTCAATATATTTTTGTTATATTAAATTATTCTCTCAATTTTGCTCAAGTACTTTCTATCTTTTTAATCACTGAATTCATAACTTGATTAATTTGCTCTGTTTGTAAATTTTCTCATTTAATCTTAATTTTGAATGCTACAGATTTTTTTCATTCTGGTAAATTCTCTCATTTATACAAATCAAAAACATCTACATCATCTATATCTTTTATATTTTTTACACTATCCAAAACTAATCCATAATCATCTTTCTGATCCAAAACAAAACAAAGATCTCTCCATACTATTTGATCTTGCAAAGTTTCATATCATTCTGGCTTAAATTCAACTTTTTTAACTAATTCATCAATTTTTTCTATATCCAAAGATAAATAAACCAAGTCTGAATTTTCTCATATTTTGTTTTCTTTTAAAACCAATGGATGTATTGATCATACAAATCAAATTAAATCTTCTCAATAAAAGATATTTCATTGTTTTTTGGGATGGTATGCTTTTTTCTGCGTCTTAGAATAAACTAATTCATTTTTTAAACCTATAGTTTTAAATAAGTTTTCTACTTCTCATTTGATATTCAAAAGTAAATCTTCTGACCAATTTTTTGAATCTTTTTGATAAGACATAGCTGACAACTGAATTTTTTCTCCAACAAAACCATCAGCAAATTTAGATTTATAATCTCATCTAGAAAAGTCTTTAGACCAAACTCTACCAATATCAAATATTTTAAATTTATCAAAAAACCTAAAATTTTTGGAAATATATTTTATCAAAACATAATCTAAATCATTCCTCATCCAAGGCTTGTCTGTATCAATAGGATTTTTTAATTTATATATTTTTGATAAATCTACTCAAAATAAATTTAAAGATTTTTCATCAACCCAAGGATATGTCTCTACTTGATCAAAATCATAATTTCTAACAAAAGTTTCCTCTATTTTTCTAATCAATCATATTAAATTTGATGTTTTTGACAAAGATACTTCAGATTTCAAAGAAACAGGTTCGATATTTTCATACCCGTACAATCTTGCTATCTCTTCATAAACATCTTCTACTATATTTATATCGTCTTGAGATCTCCAAAAAGGAACTCATACCGACACTTTTTCTCATTCAAATGTCAGGTCAAATCATATTCATTTCAATAAATTTTTTACATCATCTTTGATTCATTCTTTTTGTTTTCCAAAAATGAAACTTTCCATTTTTTCAAAATCCAGACTTATGTTGTTTTGTAAATAATCTATATTATCTAAATTTTTATAATAACTCAATCATCATATCTGATATGATCACAAATCTTTTTGATAATATTTCAAAAGATCTAAAAACAATAAGAATACATATAAACTAAACACAGGATTTATATTTTTTTCATATCTCAATTCTGCATCAGTTCTTAATCACAATCTTACTCCAGTCTTCCTTACACAAACAGGATCAAAATTGGCTATCTCTACCAATATATTTTTGGTATTATCTGTTACTCACGAATCCAATCATCACACAACTCACGCCAAAGCCAATATTTTGTCATCATCAGCTATTACCATATCAGTTTCCAACAATTCATGCTCTTTTTCAAAAAGATCTACAAATTTTTCTCATTTTTTGGCTTGTCTAATAATTATATTTCAACTAACCTTGTCTGCATCAAAAAAATGAATAGGTTGACCAGTAATATTCATAAATAAATTAGAAAAATCTACCCAATTGTTTATAGGATTATTTCACAAATCCAACATTTGCATTCTAGTAAAAAATGTAGACTTTTTTACAGAGATATCTTTTAATTCCATCAAAATATAGGAATTCAGATTGTCGCTTTCTCATTTTAATCATATTTTGGTTTTTTCTTTGCTATCCAACAATTCTATTATGTTTGTATTTTTGAAAGTATCAAAATATTCAGTTATTTTGTTGTAAGAAATTTTTGAACTGTCATACATTCAATTTAATTCCACAGCCATACCAAAATGACCAGTAAGATCAGGTCTATTTGTAAGTCATTTGTTATCTACATCTATCACTTTTGATTCTAACCAAGGATATTTTTCTATCAAAGAAATTCACAAATCATTATCAGTCAAATCATCCAAATCATTTCATATATTCCATATCCAGTGAGTATCAACATCTTCTTGTATCTCCAATTCAGCTTTGCTACAAATCATACCATTTGACTCTACTCATCTCATCTTCCTAGCTTCTATTTTTATTCAAGCTTTTTCAAAAAAAGTTCAAGGTAGGGCAGTAGGCACATAAATTCATTCTTCTACATTTGTACCACCACAAATGATTTGATATTCTCATTTGGCTCCACAATTCACCATACAAACATTGAGCCTATCTGCATCTGGATGTTTTTCTACAGATTTTATTTTTCATACTACAATATTTTTATCAATTTTTCTTTGAATAATTTCTTCTACTTCCACAGTCTTTAGAGTAAATTTGTCAGCAATATTTTCTACACTATCATTTACAGATATAAATTTTTTTAATAAATTTGAAGAATACTTCATTTTCTGTTTTCAATAAAAAAATAAATTCAACTTTATAGTTAAGAATTAAAGCATAAAAATAAAGAGAAATTTTGAAAAAATATCTCATCTGTTATAAACTAATCCCTCCCCTTGGGGAGGGGGACCCATAGCCTACCTGCTGGTAGGCAAGGGTGGTGGGGTTATGTTTAAAAACTACCCCCATACCCATTCTGGGTCCCTTTCCCCCTAGGGGAACTATCTGTTTGGATTGTACAAAAAAAGTATAAAAAAACGCATTCACTTGAAATTTCAAAGGCAAAAGATAAAAAAACATACAATTACAACAGAATGTTCATCATTTTATAATCCTATCAAATATTTCATGTTTAACAACAATTCTCAAAAGACAAGATTTCCAAGTCTAGTAGTAAACAAGATAGCAAAAAATATCTTCAAAATAAGACAGTTTTGAAAAAAAGAATTATTAAAACATCAAGAAGATTTTTTGTTCAATTTGATATACAAATGCAGAAAAACAGTTTTTTGAGAAAAATATTCGTTTAGAGATATAAAAAGTATAAAAGATTTTCAAGAATTGGTACCAATATTTACATACAAAGAATTTCAACCACGAGTAGAATATATGCTAAGATGAGAAAGAAATATCGCTTATCCAGGCAAAATACCTCTTTTTGCTATATCATCTGGGACTACCGGAAAAAAATGAAAATATATCCCACTCACACAAGAACATCTCAAAACATCACAACTTAGATGATGAGAAAAATTACTTTCACGATATTGCAAAGAAAATCCAAAAACAAAATTGTTTACATGAAAAACTATAGTAATATGATGAACATTTATCAAAAATCCTTTCACACAAAAAAATAATGTGTGATATATTACAGCTATACTACAAAAAAAGACTCCTCGAATATGAAAAATATTTAAAAAACCAACCTCTCAGATATCATTTATCAATAATCGAGAAGAAAAATCTGACAAAATAATAGATGAAACATTGAACAAAAATGTTACATGAATCACATGACAACCATCTTGGTGTACACAGTTTTTGTACAATGTATTAGAAAAAACTTGAAAACAAAATATTCATCAAGTTTGGCCAAATTTTGAAGTATTTCTTGGAGGTGGTATGTCTGTAGATCTATACAAAGACAATCTAAAAGAATTATTTCCTGATCCTAAATTTAAATATCGACAAAGCTACAACGCATCAGAGTGATTTTTCGCTATTCAAAACCAAAACGATACAGACGATATGCTCTTACTCACAGACAATGGAGTATTTTATGAGTTTATACCTCGAGAAGAATATGGTAAAGAAAATCCTCAAGTATTAACTTTAAAAGATGTAGAAAAAGACAAAGATTATGTTTTATTAATCACAACCAATGCTGGATTGCGAAGATATGTGATATGAGATACAGTCAAATTTACTGCTACAGAACCTTTTTACAAAATAAAAATATCTGGCAGGACAAAATATTATATAGATGTAGTGGGGGAGTGAACTACAGTAGAATATACAGAAAAAGCTATCATGGAAGCATGTAATCAAACTTGAACTATTGCAATAGATTATACAGTATGACCTATAGCTCCAAAATGAAAAGAAAAATGAGCTTATGAACGAATAATAGAGTTTAGCAAATCTCCCAAAGATATAAAAGAATTTGAAAATATTTTGGATGTAGAGCTGCAAAAAGCTTTTTCAAATTACTATGATGAAAGGAATTACAACAATACACTAAAAAAATTAATAGTTCATCCAGTAAAACAATGAACATTTCAAAAACGATTAAAATCAAAAAATAAAGTCATGTGACAATCCAAAATTCCAAAACTTCAAAATAATAGAGAAATTATTGATGATATATTGGAGATTTTGTAGAAAAGTTGACATTTAATCTATTGAAGTTTTAAAATAAAAGTCTATATCTTTATTAAACTAATATTTTTACTTAAAATTAATTTCTCCATGACGGAAGATCAAAAAAAGCAACTCGAACAACAACTACGAAACATTGC
Organism: Candidatus Absconditabacterales bacterium; assembly: GCA_035269265.1. GTDB lineage: Bacteria > Patescibacteriota > Gracilibacteria > Absconditabacterales > Absconditicoccaceae > JALOAF01. The sequence continues at coordinate 16,413 of DATFJH010000061.1, read as the reverse complement.
CAACACACTTCGTGGAAAAATGGATGCAGACGAATTTCGTGACTATATTTTAGGATTTATTTTCTATAAATACTTGTCTGAAAGAATGCATTTATATGCAAACAAACTACTTTCAGAAGATGAGATAGATTTCAACGATATCGATGAAAATACTCAAGAATGAAAAGATATGCTCGAAGCAATAAAATCTGAATCTTTAGATAAGTTAGGTTATTTTCTAAAACCTTCTGAATTATTTCATGCTTTAGCTATCCGTGGATGAGATAAAGGACATGAGAGTAATTTCATATTAGAAGATCTAACTAGGATATTAAATAGCGTAGAACAATCTACCATGGGAACAGAATCTGAAGATGATTTTCATCATCTATTTGAAGATTTAGATTTATGATCTACCAAACTTGGGCGTACAGAAGCAGCCAAAAATGAACTAATTTCCAAAGTGTTAAACCATTTAGATCAAATAGATTTTCAGTTAGAAAATTCTGAAATAGATATTTTATGAGATGCTTATGAATACTTGATAGCACAATTTGCATCTTGAGCAGGTAAAAAAGCATGAGAATTTTATACTCCACAAGCTGTCTCTACTATACTAGCCAAAATCGTGACAGACTGAAAAACTAAAATAAAAAATGTCTATGACCCTACTTGTGGATCTGGTTCTTTGCTTCTCCGTGTAGCTAAAGAAGTGGAAAATGTATCAGAATTTTGTGGACAAGAACTAAATAGAACTACATACAACCTTGCCAGAATGAATATGATCTTGCATGGAGTACATTACAAAAAATTTGATATACAACAAGAAGACACACTAGAAAATCCACAACATACAGACAAAAGATTTGAAGCAGTGGTAGCAAACCCACCATTTTCTGCAAAACGATCTGCAAATCCACTACATATGAATGATGATAGATTTAGTCAATATGGAAGATTAGCACCAAGTTCAAAAGCAGATTTTGCTTTCGTACAACACATGATTCATCATCTAGATGAAAATTGAACTATGGCTATCGTACTTCCTCATGGAGTATTGTTTCGTGGAGCAGCTGAATGACATATCAGAAGATATTTAATTGAAGATAGGAATTATCTAGATGCAGTAATTTGACTTCCTGCAAATATCTTTTATGGAACTTCTATCCCTACGTGTATCTTGATTTTCAAAAAGTGTAGAAAAGATGATCAAGATGTTCTATTTATAGATGCATCCAAAGAATTTGAAAAAGTAAAGAACCAAAATATATTAAGACCAGGACATATAAATAAAATTATCAAAGCGTTTGAAACTCGTGAAACTATAGATAAGTTTTCTTATGTAGCAAAACTAGATGAAATCAAAGAAAATGATTACAACTTAAATATACCTAGATACGTAGATACCTTTGAGGAAGAAGAAACGATAGACATCCAAGAAGTGGCAGAGAAAATTCAAAAAATAGATAAAGAGAGCAAAGAATTAGATAACAAAATTCAGTGATTTTGTGATGAATTAGGCATCAAAAGTCCGTTTTAAGCATATTTACCTTATTAAATGACTAGTTATGACAAAAAATAATACGCAATTACAAAAATTTTCAAATTTTGTCGTATTTCAAACTGAAAAATGAAAGGTAAATATTGATGTGTTTTTTGCTAATGAGACACTTTGGCTTACTCAAAAAATGATGGGTGAACTTTTTGAAAAAGGTAGAACCACTATCACAGAACATCTTCAAAATATTTTTAAAGATGGAGAGTTAAATGAAAATATGGTATGTCAGGAATTCCGACACACCACTCAACATTGAGCCATAGAGGGGAAAACTCAAACAAAATGAGTAAAATATTACAATCTTCATGCGATCCTTTCTGTGTGATATCGTGTAAATTCTCATAGAGCCATAGAATTTAGAAAATGGGCAAATACAGTATTGGAAGAATATATTATCAAATGATTTACTATGGATGATGAAAGGTTAAAACAAATTAAACACTTCTGAAAAGACTATTTTGATGAATTACTAGAAAGAATTCATGAAATCCGTCTAAGTGAGAGAAGATTATACCAAAAAATAACAGATATTTATGCCTTGTCTGCTGATTATGATCCTAAAGACGAAATTACCAAACATTTCTTTGCTACTGTTCAAAATAAACTTCATCGAGCTATTACAGGCAAAACAGCGGCAGAAATTATTTACACAGAAGCTGATGCTACCAAGATATATATGTGACTTAAAACTTGGAAAAATGCTCCAGATGGGAAAATATTAAAATCTGATGTGACTATTGCCAAGAACTATTTAAATGAAGAACATATCAAAAAGCTTAATTCTATAGTTACGTCATACTTAGATATGGCAGAAAATAAAGCACAAAATAGACAAGTAATGAATATGAAAGATCGAGATAAATATTTACAACAATTTTTGGAACTATCCGATTATCCTATTTTGAAAGATACAGGAAAAATATCTACATTAGAAGCAAAATTAAAAGCAGAAAGTGAATATGATAAATTTAGACCAATTCAAGATCAAGAATACTTATCAGACTTTGATAAGATAATTAAAGGTTTAGAAAAAAAATAGAAATTATCCATTTTACATTATCCACTATCAATTACAGTCATGCCAACAACTCAAACACAAAATACAACAAATACTATCCCCCTTGATAAAGGGGGAGTAAAGGGAATTTGAAACACAGCAGGGGGAATTTCCCCAACCATCCGCTTCCCATGATTTTCTGATTGACGAGAAGAAAAGAAATTAGGAGAAGTTGCAAATATATATGATGGAACGCACCAAACGCCAAATTATGTTGAAAGTGGAGTAAAATTTGTAAGTGTTGAGAATATCAAAAATCTAAATAAAACAACTAAATTCATAACACAAGAAGCTTTCGAGAAATGATTTAAAATAAAACCTCAGAAAAATGATATATTAATGACTAGAATTACAGCTGGTATTATTGGAGATACGGCAATAGTCCAAAATAATGAACCATTATGATATTATGTTAGTCTAGCTTTGATTAGAAATAAAATTGATATTAGTATAAAATTTTTAAATCAAAGAATAAACACAAATTTATTTAAAAATGAATTACATAAAAGAATAATCCATGTAGCTTTTCCAAAAAAAATCAACTTATGAGATATTAATGATTGTTGAATATCTCTCCCATCCCTACCAGAACAAGAAAAAATCGCCTCATTCCTCACCACAGTAGACCAAAAAATCGAAAAAATCAGAGAGAAGAAAGGTTTGTTGGAAGAGTACAAGAAGGGCTTGATGCAACGCCTATTTCATCCCCCTTTGAAGGGGGACACAGGGGGTTCAGAAAAAGACTACCTTCGCTTCCCTGGGTTTAGTGATGAGTGGGAGGAGAAGAAGTTGGGAGAAATTTGTGAGATTACAACTTGAAAATTAGATGCAAATGCAATGGTTGAAAATTGAGAATATAGATTCTATACTTGTGCAAAAGAATATTTTAAAATAGATAATTATGCCTTTGATACAGAAGCTTTGCTAATATCTGGTAATGGTGCAAATGTTTGATATATCCATTATTATAATGGAAAATTTAATGCATATCAAAGAACATATGTTTTGGATAAATTTGAAGAACATATTTTTTATATCAAATATTATCTAGAAAAGTTCTTAAAAAGAAGAATTTGAGCAGAAAAAAATGAGTGAAATACCCCTTATATAGTTCTTGGAACATTAGCAGATATGAAAATAAAACTTCCTTCAATTTCAGAACAAGAAAAAATAGCTAACTTCCTGTCTGCGATAGATGAGAAGATAGAGGCGGTTGATAGTGAATTAGTGGAAGTAGAGAATTGGAAGAAAGGATTGTTGCAGGGGTTGTTTGTGTAGGATTTTTAGATTTTGAAAATAAGTTATTTATGACACTTAATTATCCATTAAATTTAGAGAATATAGATACTTCGATTTTTACCCCAAAAGATTTTGCTTTTGAAAATTTATGCAAAGAATATCTAGAAAAAAAATATAAATTTGAAAATAGTTTTGTTTTAAGTGATAGTGATCCATATCCATGACTAGAAGCACCTGTGGTAAAGTGTTTAAACAATCAAAAACGATACTGATTTCAATCAAAATTTTCTAAAAATCCAAAAATAGAATTAATAAATTCATTTTTTAAAGGTAAGGATTGAAAAAATTTTAAAAAAATTGATGATTTTAAAAATAAATTAGAGAAATTAGAGATAACATCTAAATTAAAAGATGATGATATAGATAAAATAAATATTTTATATATTTTTTCTAAAAATGATTTTTATGATGATACTAAAAAACTATTTATAGATGCATTTAATTCTATCAAAAAATGAATAACTATTAATTTTTTATTAGGAAAGTTTTTTGCAGAAGAGTTAAGAAAAGTAGAATATAATAGTATTAGACAAAAATACTATCCAGACGATAATGCTCGAGAAGATTTACATAAACAAAATAAGGAAAAAGGGAAAGTGTATAAAACAATAAATGAATTAAGAAATAATGGATACGATATAAAAGAATATGATATATGATTGGTTGGAAAAGTAAAAGATGAAGACAAACTTAGAGCAAATAGTGCTCATGAATCATTTATATTTAATAAATATATGTATGTGTCCAGCGAGTCATTTGATAAATTTCAAGAAATTGAAAATATGATAGCCACAAAAAAATTTACATCTATAGCGAATCATTCAAAATCTAACAATAAGAATTTTTGAAATATATTAGAATATTGCAGAAATGAGATAGAAAAAATTAGTGATTGAAAAGTCCATATAAAGTATTTTATTCCAGAAGATTCACATAAGGAGTGATTATTTATAGATTTTTGAGCAAAATGAAAAATTATTTTTAATTTTTTAGATAATAAAGTTTTATTTATAGTAAAAGATAATGCTTGATCTTAACCCTGAAGAAACACATACAAAATTTAAAAAAATACAAAAAATTATCTTTGAAAAAATATCCTCAAAGATATTAAATAGGAATAACATTTTAGATTATAAAAATTTCTTTAAATTTTTTAATGAAGAAGTTGGATTAAAATCTCCATACTCTAATTATGTATCATTTTTAGAATATTATTTTAAAACAAAATGGAAAAAATAAAGATACTAAGTATTAAGTGTTCGTCCACTTGATGAAACTTAGATAAAAATGAATTTGAATGGATCAATGACGACAAAAAAAAGATTAATGTATTTTTTATGTGAAACTGAAGTTGAAAAACACTAATTTTTTCCTCAATTAATTATATGTTAGCTTGAGAATATAAAGATCATATAGATGATCAATATCAAGATATAAATATTACCGTAGAAGTTTTAATTTGAAAAGAAAAATACAAACTAATAAGAACACACAAAAAAATAAATATTTATTTAGACGATAAGGAAGTATCATTAGAAAAATACAAAGAAACAGTAAGAAAAAAATTAAATATAGGCCATGATTTATCTTTAATTAATAATAATAGTACTCGCAAAAATACAAAAAAAAACACGCTTAGTTCAATTTTCAGGTACAATTTCTTTAGTGATCATGATGTATATAGAAAATCAAAGTGAGCTCAATATAAAATAGGTCTTATTAATAACTCGTATGATTGATCAGCAAAAAAAATTTTATTCGCATACTTTTTAGGTTCTGATTTTTCACAAGAAGATTTTTCAAAAGCATCAAAATATTATTTTATAGATAATTATCTTTCTGAAAAAAAAGTATGGTTAAAAAATACGAAGATATAGATAATCTTTTTGATGATAACAAAGAATCTGATCTTTATATTGAATATAGTTGCATAAAACAAAATTTGTGAGACATCTCAGTTGCAATAAGTAAATTAGAAGAACTATGTAAGGTAGCAATTAATTTACTTGGAAAAGAAAGTGAAGATTTTAAGTTTTTAATTTCTGAAAAGAATAAATTAATAAAAATTAAAAAAAATATAGAAACAAATAAAAATAAGTTGAAAATACAAATCAACAGTTTATCCAAAATAGAAAAGGAAAAATTACTAAATGTTAGTGATCCTAAAATCACATCAACAATTAAAAGGTATAGAAAATATGCAGATGAAATAGATAATATGAAAGAAAGTATATCAGATATATTAAAAATAATAAACGAAAAGTTATCAGCTTTTTATTCCTTTTTTGTTCCTAAAATAAAAACAATCCCTATATTTAGCTGATATCAGGTAGATTTTGATGTTAGTAAACAAGAAATTTCTGTTAAATCCGGGGTAAGTGAGTGACAAATAATTTTATTAAGAATAATATCTTCAATTTTTACAAATGTTTTTTCTCAACAATATAAATGAAAAATATCCAATGTTGCTTTTTATGATTCTACATTTGAACCTATAGATGAAGATTCTGGTAAAGAATTATTTGATATATTAAATAATTTATATTCAGATGAAACAATAAAAAAATACTTACCTCAATTATTTATATTTATAGTTTGAAAAAAAGATTTGTTTTGACTTCAAAAAATGAATAATATAAAATATTCTAATAAATGATTTTTATCTTAGAACTTATTAATTCCCCATGACCCAATCAGAACTCCAATTAGAAAATAAACTAATCAAACAACTAACAGACCTAGGCTACGAGTCTGTCGAAATTCCTGACGAAAAAGCTCTCGAATCCAACCTAAAATCACAACTCGAGAAACACAATAAAACCACCTTTTCTGCCAAGGAATTTGAAAAAATCCTCAACCACCTAGGAAAAGGAAATATTTTTGAAAGAGCAAAAACTTTGAGAGATAAGATGCAACTCACTCGTGACAACTGATCCACTTCATATATAGAATTTTTTGATAGTATCAAACGATGCAAAAATAGATTCCAAGTAACTAACCAAATCACAATAGAATGATCTTACAAAAATAGATACGATGTGACTATCTTGGTAAACTGACTCCCACTAGTCCAAATCGAACTCAAAAGAAGATGACTAGAACTCAAAGAAGCATTCAACCAAACCAACCGTTACCAGAGACACTCATACAATAGTGGATATGGACTTTTTCAATATATCCAAATGTTCGTTATATCAAACGGAGTAAATACAAAATATTACGCCAACAATCGTAAACAATCATTCAAACAAACATTTTACCGATCAGATGAAGAAAACAAAAATATTACTCAATTAGAAGAATTCACAAACGAATTTCTAGAGCCATGTCATATGTCCAAAATGATTGCCAAATATATCGTGCTAAACGAAACTGACAAAATATTGATGATACTTCGTCCATATCAGTTTTATGCTACAGAAAAAATCTTAGATCGTGTCGCCAACTCCAACAAAAATGGATATATCTGGCATACTACCGGTTCTGGTAAAACTCTGACATCATTCAAAGCTAGTCAGTTGCTTACTCATGCACCAGACATTTCTAAGGTGATTTTTGTCGTAGATAGAAAAGATCTCGACTACCAAACTACCAAAGAATTTAATGCTTTTTCCAAATGAAGTGTCGATGGTTCAAACAATACTCATCATCTAGTTCAACAACTTGCAGATGATAACAATAAATTGATTGTCACAACTATCCAAAAATTAAATACTGCAATCACAAAAGAACATCATACCAAACTTATAGATCATCTTAGAGAAGAAAAAATAGTTTTTATATTCGATGAATGTCATAGAAGCCAGTTTGGAGATACACATGACCGTATCAAAAAATTCTTCAACAATCATCAAATGTTTTGATTTACTGGGACACCAATTTTTGCAGATAACCACAACAAAAATAGAACTACTGCTGACTTATTCAATGAATGTTTGCACAAATATGTAATTACTGATGCCATCAAAGATGAGAATGTTTTGAAATTTTCTATCGAATATGTTGGTAAATATAAGGAAAAAGAAAATAGCCAAAACAATATTGATATACAAGTAGAGGATATCGATACCAAAGAACTTTTGGAATCAGAAGATCGTTTAAACAAAATTACAGATTATATCATAGCAAATCATGATCGCAAAACTCATGCCAAAGAATTTACTGCAATGTTTTGTGTATCTAGCGTAGATGTTTTGACCAAATATTATGAGCTATTCAAAAGCAAAAAAAGATGATCTTCCTCCCTTGATAAGGGGAGGTGTCCGGAGGACGGAGGGGTTTGACATAATCTCAAAATTGCGACAATTTTCTCTTATCAAGCAAATGAAGAGGACAAGGACACAGATGGAATACTAGATGACGTAGAAATAGAAGTGCCAGAATCGCAAGTAAACAAGCATTCTAGAGACAAACTTGAATCATATATACAAGATTATAATCAAACCTTTAACACCAAATTTACTACCAAAGACAGTAAATCATTTTACAATTACTACAACGATATCGCCAAGAGAGTAAAAGCAAAACAAATAGATATTCTCCTTGTAGTAAACATGTTCCTTACATGATTCGATAGCAAAACATTGAACACAATGTATGTGGATAAAAATCTGAAATATCACTGACTGATTCAAGCATTTTCTCGTACAAATCGTATCTTAAACGAAAAGAAATCTCAATGAAATATCGTCTGTTTCCGCAATCTAAAAGAAACTACAGATGAAGCTATAGCTTTATTTTCAAACAAAGAAGCTAAAGAAACTATTCTAATGGCGCCATACGAAGAATACGTAGAAAAATTCGATGAAATGCTAAATCAATTATTCGATATCGCACCAACTGTAGATAGTGTAAATGATCTTACAGACGAAGAAATGGAACTAAAATTTGTCCAAATTTTCCGTGAATTGATGAGATTGAAAAACACTATGGCAGGATTTGCAGATTTCACATTTGCAGATCTAAATATGAGTGAACAGATGTTTGAAGATTATAAATCTAAATACCTAGATATTCACGACAAAGTAAAAACAAACACTGATTCAGAAAAAGTTTCAATACTTAATGATATAGATTTTGAACTTGAACTTATCCATCGTGATGAAGTAAATGTGGCTTACATCTTAAATCTTCTATCATGACTTACAGAGGTTGCTCAATGAGACAGAGAAAAACATTATAAGGCTATTTTAGACATGATAGCAGGGGAGAAACAACTTCGTAACAAAAAAGAATTAATCCAAAAATTCATAGATAAAAACTTAGCTAACATAGAAAATATTTGAGAAATAGAACCAACATTCGAATTATTCCGAGATGATGAAAAGAAACAAGCATTAAAAAAGATATGTGAAGAAGAAAAACTAAAACCAGAAAAGGTAGATGAATTAATATGAAACTTCCTATTTACAGAAAGAAAACCACTAAACGAAGAAATAGTATCAACTCTTCAATCCAAGCCAAAGCTTCTAGAACGTAAAGCAATTATTGCTAGAGTTCATGATAAGATAATGAATTTTGTAGATACATTTATTAATGGAATGGGGTAATAGATTAAAACAATATAAAAAAAACCGCCTCACTCAGAGACGGCCTATATTTCTTCAAAAAACTATTTCCTCAATACCTGATCCAAAACATCACAAACTTCTTTTTCAGTCAATCTTTTGATCCCCTCAGACACTAAAATTCAATTCGCTTTCAACCTCTCTATTTCCTCTGGACCATTCCAATCTCTTTCGACTAAGTGAGATTTTGTGTTAGGAGAATTTTCCTGCACATCCACCACATTATGTAAAGCATCATCAAAAAAATAATCAACTTTTTCTGATTTACATACTTCAGACTTCTTTTCTCACATAAATATATCATCAAAATCTAATCAATGATTGTATAATTCTCACATTGTATTGTCCACATATCTATCTTCTCTTGAGGTAATCATAAGTAAATAAATATCTTTTCTTTTTTGCTTCAAAAAAGACAAAATACTTGTAGGCATCATGTTTTCAAACAAATTATATTTTTCAACTACATAATAAGCTTTATCAGATTCTAAACTTAAGTTGTCTTTTAATGTTTTTTTTGTTCAATATTCTAAATTGTAATATTTAATCAAATCTGGTCATAAATGAAAAATTACATCATCTATATCAAATCAAAATATTGGTTTTGCTATACCATCTACATGTCTCATCTATTTTTCAAATTTTTTAAAAAACCAAAATATTTTTAAGTATTCAACACAAAATGTCAACATACAATACAACTACAATCACATTTCAATTACATTTTCTTTATTATTTTTATCTTCCAACCAAAACTTAGCTGGAGCTCTTTCATATTTTTTGATATTTGATTCAATATTTGACAAATATAATTTTGTAGTTATAATTAAAATAATAAAATTTAAAAATTTACTTTATCAAAATCAAATTATGATAAATAAAATAACAAAAAAAGAGAAAATAAACACAAAAAAAGCTAATTTAAAAAAAACTATAATCACTTTAAGTACACTTGTGTGTGGGCTAATATGATTCTGACAAGAAAAACAATTTTGAACAGACATATCAAAGTACAATAGTTTTAATTATGAAAAATTTGTAAAACGAAATAGACAAAAACGAGATGACAAAGAAAACAATCCCGAGAAAGATGTTAGATGAGTGAATTTTGTTTATATCCGTTCATCAACTCAAAATAAAATTGATAAAAAAGCTATCAGTCATTTTGAAAACATAAAAAAATATAACCAAGATCCAAGAGTAAAAGAAAATGAAAAAATTGCTGTAGGTTGTTATCATTATTTTTGACATACATCCACAAACGTAAATACACAAATAGATGTATTTATAAGACAATATAACCAGATAAACAAAGAAAATGACTGAATTGTTGACTTAATACCAATGCTAGACATCGAATCCTTAGTTTGAGCCAATAAAGAACATGTTCGTAAACGCTCATTACAACGAATAAACTGAGTAGAAGAAAAAACATGAGTAACTCCATGAATATATATAAGTGCAACAAATTATTACAATTTTATACATGGCGACAAGAGATTTGATAAATACAAAATACGAATAGCAGCATATAGTACAGATAGGATAAATCAAGACAAATGAAGTGTAAAAGTGTGACCCAGATCAAATATGGAAGAAATTAAACCAGATATATATCAATTCGGAGAAGGAGGAGTAATTTGATGAATTTGAGCAAGATGAAATAGAGCTGATATGAACAACACAAATAATATAGAAGACTTGATTATAAAAAATAGTGATTACGAATGAGAAAATTATATCAAAGATTTTAAATATCATAGGATAAGTGTAAAAAATGATACTGCATACAAAGTCTACTCTTATACTATAAAAAACCACTGAAACAGAAGGCAAATATTGAATGTATTTGCAAAAAATGGCTGAGACAAAGAAGACGCCTTAGTTACAGATGCAAAGGGAATAGAATACGATGAAAATATAGATCACCAAAAATGAACAAAAGTTTATATAAAAGAAAAAATAAAACATAAAGAATATTGAGAAGATTTTGAATACGAATGACTAGAAGAAATTAATGACAAATATTTTCACAAATACTCATACACAATAAAAGAATGATGAAACTATGGATGAGTACTAAAACAATTTGAAACAAATTGAGGAAAATTAGATTGAACAAAGGTGTATATGTTGGATAATTATGATAACTTAGTAGAACTAGACAGAAAATCACGATATATGAAATGAATAAAAGTTTTTGTATTAGAAGAAATATAAAATAGCCCTGATAATAAATCGCCAGGATTTTTTGAAATAAAAATGTCTTTTCTACGACTATCATTAGTACAGCTGCTATTCCTGCAGTCGTAATTCCTACAAATATCTTTTCTACAACCGTCATTTCTATAGTCGGCATTACTATATCTTTCATTCCTACATCTGTTATCCCTATTGCTGTCATTCCTGCGAAAGCAGGAATCTTTAAATTAAAATTTTCTATATATTAAAAAAATCCCCCAAGAAAATCTCAGGAGATTTAATAATATGTTTACAGAACTAAAGAATGAAGTAAAAAAACTCTGTTACGGTTTTGAGTTAAATGAGATTTTTTTGATAAGATCCAATTCTAAGTTGTTTCTTATCAAACTGATAAGGGAATCATAACCCTTGTAATCTTTCAGATAAGCCATCTCAGTCTGAATTTTTAGGCAAAACTGATCAACAGTTTTTTCTAAAATCTCATCATCCATCATTCTTACGTAAAACTCAGAGAACGATCTGAGCATAAACGATACAACAGATGGATCAAAGATTATCGTTTTCTTGTAACTTGAAGCCTCAAAAAACTTAGGCTTTTTCTGAAAGAAATCAAAAGTAATTTCTCTCTCATCAAAGAGACTTTTAATCTTTTCCCAATCAAGCTCATCTTCTCCACTCAATGATTCCAAGATTTCCTTTCTTCTTTTTTGTAATCTTTTCTCGTTTTCTTTTTCCCATTCTCTATTTTGAAGAATCCTAGCTTCTTTAGCTTTTCGAGCTTCTTCAGCTTTTTTTACTTTTCGAACTTCTTCAGCTTTTTTTGCTTTTTTAGCCTTTCTTTTTTTATCCCAGTAAAATAATAACCAAGAAATTAGAGCAAGTACTAATGCAAAAATTATTAATTTCGCAGCCAAACCCCAAAATTGAGTAAAGGTAGAAACTAAAGCAGATAGTAATGAAAAGACGGAATAAGAGAAAATAAAATTACCTATTTCTATCTCTTCATTCCAAAATCTGATCTTTTCCTCTGCCAATTCTAAGAAAACAAAAATAAAAAGGAATAAAATATAAAATCCGGCTAACAACCAGATTAATTGACTTTCCCAAAGATTTATTACCAAAAACAATGGAAAAGCCATCAAAACAATCGGTACAAAAGAAAAAACTTCTGACCAATCCATTTCAAAATTTTTGATAAGTTTTACCAAAACATTTATTACCAACCAGGCAATAAATAAACCAAAAAATATATAAATATACATTTTTGGTATGATTTCTGGATAAAAACTTATCCAATTAATTGGATAATAATTAACCCCGTTAACAAACTGGATTAAAAATATTGACGACAAAACAGGAATTGTTATTTTTTTGATTTTAACAACTCCTTCACGAATTAACACAATATCAACGATTAATATCGCAATTGCCAAACAAAGTGACAACAAATTCATCCCAAAAAATATCGGAATTAACGATAAAATGGGAAGCCCAATAAAAATCCCTAAATTCAAATTTCTTAATTTTTTCATAATAAAAGTATTTTAATTTCTTAGACCTAGTATATTTAGATTTCTCACGAAATCACGTCCAACTAAAATAGTTGGCTTTTAAGAGCTTGCTAGGAGTCTGCTCCAATAACTGTTAATTACCTTCATTCTTTATACTAAACTATATGGATTTACCACAAAATGTCAATAAAGATTTATTATTGAATAAGAAACAAAAAAGAATATAAAAAAATTAAATCTATAATTTTTTATTTGATAAAAAAATATAATTATGAATTTACAAGACACAGATCCACAAATATATCAAGCAATACTAGATGAACAAAAAAGACAATCAGAAGGTATGGAATTGATAGCCAGCGAAAATTACCAATCACAAGCTGTATTAAACGCGCAATCTAGCGTATTTGCCAACAAATATAGTGAAGGTTTTCCAGGTAGAAGATACTATGGAGGACAAGAAAATACAGATATCGTAGAACAGTTGGCTATAGACAGAGCCAAAGAAATATTTCACGCAGATCACGCCAATGTACAAGCACTATCAGGCGCTGCTGCCAATGTATGTATTTATGCTGCACTTATGGAACCATGAGATACTATATTGTGAATGGATTTATCGCATTGATGACATCTGACTCACGGAGCACCAGTTACATTTTTGTCTAAAGTATTTAATTTTATCAGATACAAGACCTTGCCAAATGGTGAGATAGATTTTGATCAAGTAAGGAAACTCGCACACGAACACAAACCAAAAATAATTTTGGCTGGATTTTCAGCTTATCCTAGAGAGTTAGACTACGATAAATTTGCAGAGATTGCCAAAGAGGTATGAGCAATAGCTATGGCAGATATGGCACATATTGGAGGATTTATTGCTGCATGATTACTCAAAAATCCTTTGGATCATGGATTTCACGTAATGATGACCACCACACACAAATCTCTTAGGGGACCAAGATGAGCGATTATATTGAGCAAATGAACTGTGAGCAATCCACTAAAAAAACCAGAAGATACTATAGAAAATATCCCAACTAGGATCGATAGAGCAGTATTTCCATGAGTACAATGATGACCACATATGAACAGTATCTCAGCAATTGCTGTAGCTCTCAAAGAAGCTCAAAGTCCAGAATTTAAAGAATATGCAAAACAAGCTCTAGCCAACGCACAAATCATGGCAGAGGAGTTTAAAAATAGATGATACAAACTTATCACATGATGAACAGACAATCATATGATTATCATAGATTTTTCAAATACTGAGATTGAAAACGGAAAAAATGCTGAAAAAATATTGGATGAGGTTGGAATATCTACATCTAAATCTACAATACCAGATGACCCAAATCCACCATTCCGTCCATCAGGATTAAGAATTTGAATCCCAGCTATGACTACTAGATGAGTCAAAGAAGATGATACTCGCAAAATAGTAGATTTTATGGATAGAGCTATTCAATGTCATTCTGAGCCTGTCGAAGAATATAAAAAAGAAAAACTAGAATCAATCAGACAAGAAGTGATAGAATTTACAAAACAATTTCCAGTCCCTAGCTTGTAAAAAGATAAATATTACCATAAAAAAACAATTCAGGGACTTCACTTCAATATTATAAAAAAAGTTTGAGATTGTATTGTCAGATATTTCTGTTAGCCAAAAGTTATTGATTAGGCTGAACTAGAGTAATCGACCGCACAAGGGAGATTACTTCGCATGCATACAATAATATTCCAAACCTAACGATGACTACAATCTTCAAACAAAAATCTTTTTCGTCTATTTTGTGATTTTACAAAATAGACCCCACGCGGGTAGCGTTTTAAAAACTATTCTTAATTAATGATGGAGAAAATGATAAAATTAAATGACACACTAAGGATTACGAATGAACAAGGATTTCCTAAAGAATTAATTTTAGATATTCATTTAAAGAATCCATATAAAATAGAAGATTTCAAAAATCTAGAATTTGAATTTACAAAACCATTACCCAGAATTTTTTGTTTACCACCCACAAGAGTATTTCTCGTACAAGAAATAGACTGAAAACGAATCAAACGATGACATTGTATAATTATTGAACAAACAATATTTGATAATTGAAATCAAACCAAATGAAAATTTAAAATAACAAAAATATACAATCCAGAATATATGATACAAGCTGGAAAATATGACACACCAGATTGATCTAATTATTTTGAAAAAAATTAAATATAAAATAAAAATAATTAATAATCGTTCTTTGACATCTTGACCGTGTTGAATGTAGATATTGGATATCATCCAAACAGGCACGCTGTCACAAAGAGAGTAGGCTCCTCTTTGTTTCTGATTAAAAAATCTACACAACACAAAATTTAAACAATTAAATTAGAGCAATGCTTATCGACTCTAAAATTGTTATGTATGAGTAATTACAAAAGAGTAGTATATCTACTCAAAAAACTCAAGGAGTTTAGATTCATCTGTGTTTACACAGCTCTCAATCTATCTCCTTTTTCTTTTATAAAAAAAATCCCGTTAAAACAACGGGATTGAAATATAGAAGTTTTTAACAAAAATCCTTCTAATAAACCGGTTCAACAGACACTTTAGTATATTTCGTGCCATGACGGAGTTCAAATTTACACACATTCCAATCTGGATCAACATCTACATACAATGTGTCGTTCTGAATAAACCAATATCCAGTACCATTCTCATCCGTCTTCAAGAACGTTCCATCTCCTGCAGTAAAGGAAACACAATCATACTGCTCGTTTGCCGATAAATAGATTTTTAATTGAGGAACTCCTTCTATACTATAAGTAGCACCATACTCAATACTTTCTACCTGATCTACACGATCAAACTTAGGCATTTCGTATTCATCTGTACAAGATGAAATTAATAATCCGAAAACTACCACTGCAAATACTAAATTCATTTTTTTCATAATTTTTTTATTTATATTTTGGTTATGTGAATATTATACAAAAATAAACACAAATGTCAATACATTATTTACATAAAACAATATTAATGAATAATCAATTGACATACAATATTATACCATTCTATGTTTTAACAATAAGCAATAAAAAACCCAAAACATTACTTATAAAAAGACACCTTTTGGATCTTCATTTTTTGAATATCCTTTTTTTTAAAAAAAGAGCTTTAACAAAATGCTAAAACTCTTATACAATTTTTTAATCAAACTCATTGGTATAATCTAATATTTCAAG